>NZ_JBEYSO010000022.1:0-129067 GCF_040642675.1 Micromonospora sp. NPDC047738 | reverse complement strand
GACTCGTTCGTGTTCGTCACCGACGGCATCGAGCACGCGATCGACACCGCCAAGGCCATCGCCGGCGACAAGCAGGTCGGCGTCAACGGCGGCACGATCGCGGCGCAGGTCCTCGAGGCCGGCCTACTCGACGAGGTCCATGTCGACCTCGTACCGGTCCTGCTCGGCGACGGCATCCCCTTCTTCGCCGGTCTGAAGATCACTCCGGTCCAGCTGGGCGGGCCGACGAGTGTCGTCGAGGGCAACGGCGTCACCCACCTCGCCTACCGCGTACGCCAGGCAGGGTGACCCTCCGCCTGCGATCAGTGCCGGTGCTCCGGGTGTGACGGCGACCTGGGGCACCGGCATTCACATCATTCGTGTCGGCGGATCACACCGGCCAGCGGCCGGCACATCGCGCGGCAGTGGTCGCATGCGACAACGGACCCCGCAGCTGCCCCACCACAGCAGGTGCGCCAGACTCGCCGGGTGGACTGGCCCGCACGCCCACTGCCGACATACCACTTCGCCAGCGACGCCGACGGCGTGCGTCACCTGATCATCGATGACAGCGACGCCGACTGCACCGGCTGGCAGGTCGAAGTACGACAGCGAGAGCAAGTAGACCACCGCCCATTCCAGAGATCGGTCGTGTTCGGCACCGGCTCCCAGGTCAACCTCCGCGGTCACGGACCGGCACGACGGGCGTGGACGGCCGCCATCGGCTGGGCCGCCAACTCCGCACACATCCTCCTCCCCGACGGCTCCCGACACCCCGTCCAAGGATTCGCCCTCTGAGCGCAGGCCGTTGGGCGGTCACCACCGTCCCTGATCCCGCCTGTCTCGCGCCGCCCGTCATTCCGCCCACCATGTCGGTGGCGGGTCGTAGGCTGGCGCCCGTGGTGGCTTCGATCGATCGCCTCCAAGTGCTTGGGTTTCGGGTGTGTGCCCAGCAGTTGGACCGCCCAGCCGGCGCGTTGGCCGACACCGCCGTGCTCGACATCGGTGTGCAGGACACCGGGCCAGATGGCGGATTGTGGGCCCTGCGCAACCGCGGCCTTGACGGCTCGGCGCTCCGCGAGCGCGACCTGGCCACGCTCTGGACTGTGCGCGGCGCCCCACACCTGTACCGTCGCGAGGACGTGCCGCAGGTCGCCGCCGCCGTCGAACCGTTCTCCGATGCGGACGCCGGCAAGCGCATCTATGACGCGGCCAAGCCGTTGAAGGCGGCTGGCATCGGCAACCTCGCCGCGTTGGACGCCATCGCGGCCGTCATGCGGTCAGTGGTGACCACGCCGCTGGTCAAGGGCGAGGTTTCCGCCGTGGTGGCCGGTCAGATGGATTCCCCCTACCTGCGGTTCTGCCGGCCGTGCAACGCCACGCACCTCTACGAGATGCCGTTCCGGCTCGCGGCGTTGCGCGCCGGTCTGGAACTGCGGGCCGGCACCTCTCCGCCGGTGCTGCAACCCATCCCCGGCCACCGGCCGGCGCATGACGTTCCACCGAGGTTTGACCTGATCCGCGCCTACCTGCGGCTGCTCGGCCCGGCCACCCCGAAGCACGTCGCCGACTACCTTGACGCACCGGTCAAGGACGTCAAGGCCCACTGGCCGTCCGACAGCGTCGAGGTGTCCGTCGCCGGCGAGACCCGGTGGGTGCTCTCCAGCGACGCCGACCGGTTCGATGCGCCGCGACCACGGCTCGTCCGGCTGCTCGGGCCGTTCGACCTGTTCCTGCAGGCAAAGGACCGTCCGCTGCTGGTCGAAGCCCCGGCCCAGGCCAAGGCCCTCTGGCCGGTGCTCGGCCGGCCTGGTGCGGTGGTTGCGAACGGCGAGATCGCCGGCACCTGGCGCCCCCGCCAGTCCGGAAAGAAGCTGACCGTGCAGGTGCAACTATGGTCGAGCGTGCCGGCCCGCACCCGGGCGGCGATAGCAGAGCAGGCCGACCGGTTGGCGGCGCACCGGCAGGTCCAACTGGCCAAGGTCGCCTTCATCGAGTGACCATCGAACCTGGGCAGTGCTGGGGTCACCCGGACTGGATGCGGTAGCAGCGCCAGCCATACGCGTCGCTGGTCGAGTTCTGCGCGTACGCGTCGGCTCCGTACCGGTCGCGGCAGGCGGTGTCCATGTTGACGATCCGCGGTGACGCCAGAAACCGGCGGCATTCCCACCGGCCGTCCGACCGTGCGCTGGCTGAGCCGGACCCGGAGACGTGCCGGTCGCAATAGCGTTGCACCATGTTCGCCAGTTCGCCGTCGTTGGCAGGGCCGAGCAGCTCCGGCCGGGCGGTGGCTCCAGGGGTCGGCGACCGGCTGGGCGGCGACGATGCGGTGGGAGTGGGGGTAGGTGTCGGGGAGAGGGTCGGTGTGGGCGTCGGAGACGGTGATGCCGACGCCTCGGGTTCGTCCGTTGGAGGCGCTGCCGTCGGAGTCGGTCGCTGTTCGGTCAGTTCGATCGGGAAGGTCTCCTGCGGCAGGCCGATCGCCGGGCCCGGGGCGATGGCCTGCTGGCTCGGGTCGGTGCCGGACGAGCCGGGCAGGAAGGTGAAGAGCAGGCCGCCGCCGAGGACGCCGATCAACACCAGCCAAAAGTAGGTGGGCAAACGCCTGCGGTGCCGGCCGGACGGGGCTGAACTGTGAGCCCGGTGGCGGCCGCGTTCTGGCGCACGCCTGGCCGCACCTGCGACGGTTTGTTCCATTAGCCACACTCTATTTGATGTCTGGGACTGCGGGGCGCCGGCGTCGGCCTACCTGGCGTAGGTGGCCCGCCGTCGGCGGCGCTGCGCATCTCCAGTCCGACCCTGCCCGCCACGCATCCGGGAGGCGGTGGCCGCCCAGTCACGTCATCAGCGGCCAGCGGCTGGTCGTGACCTCGTTCCGGCGGTTGGTGCGTCCATTCCGCCACCAGGGCAGGAGTTGAACGGGGCCGAATGCCACCTCGACGACGAGGAACAGCCACAGCAGCCGGGTGGCACCGTGAGCCAGCGCGTACGTCTGCCACGTCGCGAACAGGGTGCGCGCGACGCCGTCGAGCAGTCCGTGTACGGGCTGCGCCTGGACGATGCGCAGGAGGGCCCAGACGACCACGACCGATCCCATCAGGTTGGCGTACAGGGTCTGCATCGGGTCACGGGCGGGTAGGACGCCCAGTCTGCCGCCGCCCCTTCGCTCGCGGTGCCGCGCACCGCCCGGCTCACGGGATTCGCATGAGCCGGGCCGCGCGTCGTTGAGTGGCTGTCAGGGCGCGGGTGGCTATTCCCCGGGGCTCAGCCGGCGGCGGGGGCGTACGCCTGCTGCGGCAGCCGGTATGCCAGGTCGATCGCGGTCTCCACGGCCTCGTCCTCCGACAGCCGGTGCTCCAGCACGAGCCGGGCCAGGTAGCCGGCGTCGATGCGGCGGGCGAGGTCGTGGCGGGCGGGGATCGAGAGGAACGCGCGGGTGTCGTCGACGAAGCCGGAGGTGTTGTAGAAGCCCGCGGTCTCGGTCACCAGCTCACGGAAGCGGCGCATCCCGTCGGGGCTGTCCAGGAACCACCATGGCGCCCCGAGCCGCACGCAGGGGTAGACGCCGGCGATCGGGGCGAGTTCGCGGGAGTAGACGGTTTCGTCGACGGTGAACAGGATGAGCCGGAAGTTCGGGTCGCGCCCGAACGCGTTGAGTACCGGCCGCAGCGCGCGGGTGAACTCGGCGCTGACCGGGATGTCGAATCCC
Organism: Micromonospora sp. NPDC047738; assembly: GCF_040642675.1. Lineage (NCBI taxonomy): Bacteria > Bacillati > Actinomycetota > Actinomycetes > Micromonosporales > Micromonosporaceae > Micromonospora > Micromonospora sp. NPDC047738. The sequence goes on along the minus strand of NZ_JBEYSO010000022.1, from coordinate 125,379 downwards.
TTGTCTGCGCCGAAGGCGGTGTGGATGGCGGTGTCGTGGTCGCGAAGCACCCCGGGGTGAATCTGCATGACCAGGCCGTCGTCGCACGACATTCGCGCCATCTCGAACAGCATGTGACCGGCGAAGGCGGCCGCGTCGTCGTCGCGCACGCCGCCGTCGCGCGCCTCGGCGTAGATCCGCCTCGCCTCCGCCTGCGGCAGGGGCTCGGCGGCGGCGGTGAGGTGACCGTGGTCGGTGGCCCGCGCTCCGGCCTGCGCGAAGGCTTCGCGGCGGTTGCGCAGTGCGGCGAGGAAGCCGTCGTAGTCGCCGGTGTCCACTCCGGAGAGCTCCTGCAGCTGCTGGAGCCGCCGGGCCCAGCCGGTGGAGCCGACGTGGGTCAGGGCGTCCGGACGGAACGTCGGTATCACCCGGGCGCCGAGGCCCGCCGCCGCGAGCCGGGCGTGGTCCTCGAGCGTCGAGGTGGCCGGATCGGTAGTGGAGATCAGCTCGATGTTGAAGGTGTCGAGCAGCGCCTGCGGCCGGAAACCGGGTTCGGCCAGGCGGGCCTCGATCAGGTCGTACAGCAGGTCGGCGGTGTCCGGGCCGGGAGCTACGTCGATCTTGAGGATCTCGACGATCTCGTGTTCGAGCCAGTAGCGGCTGGGCGTGCCGCGGAAGAGGTGCCAGTGGGCGCAGAAGCGCCGCCAGATCTGTCGAGGGTCGGTCTCGACCGCACCCCCGTCGGCCCTGGGGACGCCGAGGCTCTCCAGCGGAACGCCCTGGGACACGAGCATCCGGGTCACGTAGTGGTCCGGCACCACCAGCAGCTGCGCCGGGTCGGCGAACCGGTTGTCGTCGGCGAAGACGGCGGCGTCGACGTGTCCGTGCATGCACAGCAGCGGCAGCGCCTGCGTCGCCTGGTAGATCCGGCGGGCGACGGTGCGGATGTCGTCTCCGGCTGGCAGGGCTCGGTCGGGGTGCAGACGCAGCTGGGCCACGCAAATCTCCTTGCCGGCTAGGGCTGAACAACTCCTGCAAAGGATTGCATCGACCTCGCCCGCCTACAAGGGGAAGCTGCGTCCGTCTCCCGGAAACATTCACGTAACCGAGTATTGACACAGAACTGCAATCGGTTTCAGACTGCGAGGCACGCCACGGAGCAGGGAGGTGAGCCGTGCGAGCGACGATCCGCGAGGTGGCCCGCGAGGCGGGTGTCTCGGCGTCGACGGTGTCGCGGGCGTTGTCGACGCCCGAGATGGTCAACGACGCCACCCGGGAGCGGGTCCTACGAGCAGCCGAACGACTGGGCTACGCGCCCAACCGCGCTGCCCGTGGTCTGATCACCGGCCGCACCGGCAACCTGGGACTGATCGTCCCGGACCTGACCAACCCCTTCTTCCCCAGCGTGGTCAAGGGGGTGCAGGCCAAGGCGCGGGAAGCGGACTACGCCGTCTTCCTCGCCGACACCGACGAGGACCCGGCCGCCGAGATCGGACTCGTGCGGGTCCTCGCCAAGCAGGTGGACGGCCTCATCCTCTGCTCCCCCCGGGCCCCGGAGGAGGAGATCCGCGAGCTGACCGAGCACACGACACTCGTCATGGTCAACCGCCGCTTCGGCAACCTTCCGTCCGTCGTCTTCGACAACGCGGAGGGCGTGCGGCAGGCGATCGCCCATCTCCAGGCGCTCGGTCACCAGCGGGTCGCCTGGGTCGGCGGGCCGCGGACCTCGTGGTCCACCCGGGACCGGATGCGCGCCATGCGCGCCGCGACCGGAGCCGCCGGCATGGAACTGTACGTGGCCGGTCACTTCCCGCCCTACTTCGAGGGCGGGGTCGCGGCGGCCGACCTCGTCATCGCCTCCGGCGTCACGTCGGTCATCGCCTACAACGACGTCATGGCACTCGGTCTGCTCAGCCGGCTGCGGGACCGTGGCGTCGACGTGCCGCACGACATCAGCGTGATCGGCATCGACAACATCCAGATGTCGGCGATGTCCTCGCCGGCCCTCACCACCGTCTCGCTCGTCAAGGAACAAGCGGGCCGAGCCGCAGTCGACCTGTTGCTCGCCCTGCTGTTGCAGCCCGACAGCGTGCGCAACACGCGTCGGGAACTGCCCGCTCAACTTCTCGTGCGCGGCTCCACCGGAGTTGCGCGAACCACCTGACCACCACCTCCCCCACCGCCGGCCCACGGCCGCGACCTTCGGGGTGACCGAGGAAGGGATGTTCCATGGGTATCACCCGGCGCAGTGCCTTGATTGCCACCGCATCATCCGTACTCACGTTCGCCGTCGGCTGCGGGGCGCCGAGCGGCCCCGGCTCGGACAGCGGCGACAGCAGCGGACCCGTGCCCGACAAGCCGAAGAAGGCCGTCACGCTCAACGTCCTGGACGTGGCGGGCAACCTGCAGCTGACGCAGGGGATGATCGACGAGTTCGTGCAGAAGAACCCCGACATCATCTCGCGGGTCACCTACTCCAAGTCGCCCGCCCCGGAGCTGGCCGGCAAGATCAAGGCGCAGCAGAACGCCAACCGCGTCGACATCGGCCTGGTCCTGACCGGCGTCGACGGCCTCGCCGCCGGCATCGACCAGAATCTGTGGACGGACCTGCTGCCCACCTACGCGGACCGGCTGCCGGGGATGAAGGACTACCAGGAACCGGCCGCCGCGATGCAGAAGTTGGCCGGCAACGCGGGCGTGACGGTCACCTACTACCCGTCCGGTCCCCTGCTGGAATACCTGCCGGCGAAGGTGTCCAACCCGCCGACCAGCGCCGAGCAGCTTCTCGCGTTCGCGAAGGCGCACCCGGGCAAGGTCCAGTACGCCCGCCCGGCCAACTCCGGCCCGGCCCGGACCTTCCTGATGGGACTGCCCTACATCCTCGGCGACAAGGACCCCAAGGACCCGGTGAACGGGTGGGACAAGACCTGGGCCTACCTCAAGGAGCTCAACCAGTACGTCGAGTACTACCCCAGCGGCACGACCGAGACGATGAAGAACCTCGCCAACGGGTCCGTCGAGGTGATCGCCTCGACCACCGGGTGGGACATCAACCCGCGGGTGCTCGGCACGGTGCCCAAGGAGGCGAAGGTCAGCTCGCTGCAGGGCTTCCACTGGGTGACCGACGCCCACTACGCCGTCGTCCCCAAGGGTGTCTCCACCGACACCCAGGCCGCCGTGCTGGCCCTGCTGAAGTTCATGCTCACCCCCGAGCAGCAGGCCAAGGCGTTCGACCAGGGCTACTTCTACCCCGGGCCGGCCGTGAAGGGCGTCGACCTGTCGATGGCGCCGCAGAAGAGCCAGGACGCCATCAAGGAGTTCGGCCGCCCGGAGTACGAGCAGCTCATCGCCAACAACCCGACCGAGGTTCCGCTGGACGCGAAGGCGCTCGTCGCGGCGTTCGACCGCTGGGACCGCGAGATCGGCAGCGGAAAGGTGAAGCAGGGATGAGCACCGCGACCTCAGGCTTCTCCGAGCTGCGGCTGGACGGTGTGTCCCGCCACTTCGGAAGCCAGGACGCGCTCAGCGACCTCGACCTGACCATCCGGGCGGGCGAGTTCATCGCCCTGCTCGGCCCCTCCGGCTGCGGCAAGTCCACCGCGCTGAACTGTCTCGCCGGGTTGCTGCCGTTGACCGCGGGCAGCATCTGGCAGGACGAGCGCCGGGTCGACACCCTGCCGCCGGAACGCCGCGGGTTCGGGATGGTGTTCCAGAGCTACGCGCTGTTCCCGCACATGTCCGTCCGCGGCAACATCGCCTTCGGTCTGCGGATGCGGCGGCTGCCGAAGGACGAAATCCGGCGACGTACGGCGGAGGCGATCCGCCTCGTCCGTCTGGAGGAGCACGCCGACAAGCTGCCCGGGCAACTGTCCGGCGGACAGCAGCAGCGGGTGGCGATCGCCCGCGCCGTCGTGCTCGAACCGTCGCTGGTGCTCATGGACGAGCCGCTGAGCAACCTGGACGCGAAGCTGCGCCTGGAGATGCGTACCGAGATCCGCCGACTGCACCAGTCGCTGGGACTGACCACCGTCTACGTGACGCACGACCAGGAGGAGGCGCTGTCACTGGCCGACCGCCTGGTCGTGCTCCGGGGCGGCCGGGTGCAGCAGATCGGGTCGCCCGAGCAGCTGCACACCCGACCGGGCAACTGGCACGTCGCGGACTTCATGGGCTACCGCAACCTGTGGCCGATGCGGGCCCAGTCCGTACGGGACGGCCTGGTCACGGTGGAGGCCGACGGCCTGCGGCTGGTCGGCGCCCCGGTCGGTGACATCTCGCCGGGTGACGCGGTGATCGCTGGGGTCCGCCCGGAGGACGTCCGGGTCGCCGAGCCGGGCGCGCCGGACGGCGTGCCCGCCGAGATCGAGGTGGTCGAGTACCAGGGCCGGGAACTCGCGGCCGAAGCCCGCACCGCCTCCGGCCTGCAGGTCCACGTCCGCACCGAGCAGCGCCTCGCCCCCGGCGACGCGGTCTCGTTGCGCGTGACACCGCACCGGCTGCTGGTCTTCCCAACCGACTCATCCGAGCAGGCCCCATCCGCCCCCATCGATCCGGCGGACGCGGTGGTCGAGGAATCGAGGCTCGTCGGATGAGTGCCACGGCAACCCGCCCCGCGCCGCCCGCCGGTGCGCCCCAGTCTCCTCGGGCACACTGGCGGCACCGCCTGGCCGAACGGGGCGTCGATGCGCAGTTGTGGCTGCTCGCGCCGGCAGTGCTCTTCGTCGTCCTGCTGTTCCTGTACCCGTTCTTCTACGGGCTCGGCCTGTCCTTCCAACCCACCGAGGGTGGCCCGTTCAGCGACTACGCGCGGTTTTTCGGCGACGCCTACCAGCGGGACACCATGTGGATCACGCTGCGCCTCGCCCTGCCGGCGGCCCTGCTGAACGTGCTCGCCTCGGTGCCCATCGCCTACCGGATGCGGGGGCGGTTCCGGGGCAAGCGGTTGGTCACCATCCTGCTGGTCGTACCCATCACGCTCGGGACCGTGCTGACCGCCCAGGGCCTGCTCAACTTCCTCGGTCCCACCGGCTGGTTCAACCGCGTGCTGCTCGCGCTGCACCTCACCGATGAGCCGGTACGGCTGGTGCACAACTACTGGGGCGTCTTCTTCTCCCTGGTCATCACCGGGTTCCCGTTCGCCTTCCTGCTCGTGCTCTCCTACCTCACCGGCATCGACCCGACGCTGGAACGCGCGGCGGCCACGCTCGGCGCGGGTTGGTGGCAGCGGTTCCGCATGGTCACCCTGCCGCTGCTGGCGCCGGGGCTCGCCACCACGTTCTGTCTGACGTTCGTGCTGGCCTTCAGCGTGTTCCCGTCCGCCGTGCTGGTCGGCAACCCGGCCGGCGAAACCCGGGTCATCTCCATCGCCGCGTACCAGGCGGCCTACGAGCAGTACGACTACCCGTACGCGTCCGCGATCGCCATGATCATGGGCCTGATCGAGCTGGTCGTCATCTCGGTGGTGCTGCTGGCCCGCACCCGCCTCTACACCGGATCGACGGGAGGAAAGGGCTGATGAGCACCGTCACCGGCATCCGCCGCGGCGACGCCATCGCCGCCGGCGACCCTCGACCGCGACGGCGGATCGTCGCGCGCCCCGCCGCCTGGCTGGTCTGGGGCGTGGTGGTTTTCTTCTTCCTCAACCTGCTCGGTGTCGTCGGATCGGTCCTGGTCAGCTCCTTCGGCCAGCGCTGGTTCGACACCTGGCTCCCCGACGGCTACACCGCCAAGTGGTACGGGGAGGCGTGGCACGAGTTCGCGCTCTTCGACGTCATCGTGGTCACCCTGCAGGTCTCCCTGCTGGTCGTGGCGCTGTCGCTGGTGGTCGGGGTGCCGGCAGCGTACGTGCTGGCCCGGCGCAACTTCCCCGGCAAACGGCTGGCGTTGCTGGTCTTCCTGCTGCCGATCCTGATGCCGCCGATCACCTACGGCATTCCACTGGCGACGGTGCTCTACAAGTTCGGCCTGGCCGGTCACCTCTCCGGCGTCGTGCTGGCGAACCTCGTGCCGTCGGTGCCGTTCGTGATCCTCACAATGACGCCGTTCATCGAGCAGATCGACCCGCGGATCGAAAGTGCCGCCCGGATGTGCGGCGCCGGGCTGTGGTCGGTGTTCCTCCGGGTGCTGTCGCCGCTGCTGCTGCCCGGGATGCTCGCCTCGGCCATCCTCGTCCTGGTGCGCACCGTCGGGATGTTCGAGCTGACGTTCCTCACCGCCGGCCCGGACTCGCAGACGCTGGTGGTCGCCCTGTACTACTCCATGTCCGCGGCGGGTATCCGGGCGCAGCAGTCGGTGGACGCCATGGCCGTGATCTACACGTCCATGATGTTGGTGCTGCTCGTGGTCAGCCTGCGCTACGTCAACCCGACGCAGCTGGTCGCCCGGGTCAAGGAGGAGCCGGACTCGTGAGCGACCTGATCACGCTGCTGCGCGGGCAGCGGGTCCTGCCGGTGCTGCGGCTGCCGACGGCGGCCGAGGCCACGGCCGCCACCGCCGCCATGTTCGGTCACGGCCTGCGCGTGGTCGAGTTGACCGCGACGACACCGGACTGGGCCAGCGCGGTGCGCGACGCGCGCCGCGGGGCGCCCGACGGCACGCTGGTCGGCCTCGGCACCGTCACCAGTGGGGCGCTGGCGGCGCAGGCGGTGGAGGCGGGCGCACAGTTCCTGGTCAGCCCGTGGCCGGCGCCCGACGTGCGGGCGGTCGCGGCGAGCGCCGGGCTGCCGTTCCTGGAGGGCGCCTTCACTCCCGGTGAGGTGGCGGCCGCCGCCGCGCGGGGGCCGGTGAAGGTGTTCCCGGCCCATGTGGGTGGCCCGGTCTTCCTGGCCAGCCTGCGGCAACTGCTTCCGGACGCGGACCTCGTACCGACCGGTGGGGTCGCGCTCGGGGCGGTGCCGGAGTGGCTACGGGCGGGCGCGTGTGCGGTGGGCGTCGGCAGCGACCTGCTGCGCCCGGGCGCGGCGGACCGGCTGCGGTCGCTGCTGGCAGCGTTCGAGGACCCGACAGAGGAGACCCGATGAAGATCGCCGACGCTCGGGTGATCGCGTACCTGCCGGTGAACCGGCTCGAGGACGGCACGGTGCACCCATGGTGAGGACCGCCCCGGACGTCCTCGTCCTCGGCGAGATCCTCGTCGAACTGACCGCGCTGGAACCGCTGCGCGACGGCGCGGCGCTGCGTTTGGGATTCTCCGGAGACGCGCTGAACGCCGCCGCCGCGGCCGCCGCGGCCGGCGCGCACACCTGCCTGCTCGCCCGGGTGCCCGACGACGAACTCGGCGACGAGTTGGTGGCCCGGGTGGGCGCGCTCGGCATCGACCCGTCGTGCCTGATCCGCACCCCCGGGCAGCACGGCCTCTACCTGCAGCACGCCGACCCGTCCGGGCAACGGGAGTTCGTCTACGTCCGACGCGGCAGCGCCGGCTCCTGCCTGTCCCCCGCCGACGTGCCGCCCGACCTCGCCGAACGCGCGGGCGTGGTGCTCTCCAGCGGCGTCGCCTGCGCGATCTCGACCACGACGTTCGAGGCGGTGCAGGTGGCCGCACGCGCGGCGAACTGCTTCGTCTACGACCCGAACTGGCGGCCACGACTCGTCGATGCGGACACCGCCGCCGGCCACCTGCGGGCACTGGCCCCGCACGCCCGGCTGGTCACACCGGCGTGGCCCCGCGAGGCCGCGGCGCTGCTCGGCGCCGCGGTAACGGACCCCGCGGCGGCGTGCGCCGCGTTCCGCGCGCTCGGGGCGGCAGCGGTCGCCCTCACCCGGGGCACCGACGGCGTGCTGCTGGACGACGGCCGGCAGCAGACCGAGGTGCCCGCGTATCCCGCCGAACGGATCGTCGACCAGACCGGCGCCGGGGACGTGCTGGCCGGCACCGTCGCCGCCCGGCTCGCCCTCGGCGACACCCTGCCCGAGGCGATACGGCTGGGCGCGGCCGCGGCGGCGCTGTCGCTGCGCGGCCACGGCGGCACGGGATACCTGCCGGCGCTCGACGAGACCCGCCGACTGGTCGCGCAAACCGAAGTGGAGGTGCCGGGATGAGCCTGGTGGTGTTGCACGAGGGCGACGACGTCGCGGTGGCGACCACCGCGATGCCGGACGGGACGTCCGTCGCGGTCCGCGGGGCGGGTGAGGTGACGCTGCACGGTGACCTGCCCGCCGGGCACAAGGTCGCCCTGCGGGACCTGCCCGTCGGGGCGCTGGTGCGCAAGTACGGCCAGGTGATCGGGCGTACCCTCGCCGAGGTCCGTGCCGGGGAGCACGTGCACGGGCACAACCTCGGCATGCCGCAGGACACCGCCGCCCGGACGGCGCAGGGACAACCGGCGCCGGCCCCGCCGCTGCCCGCCGACCTGCGGCGGACATTCCACGGCTACCGCCGGCCGGACGGCCGGGTGGCCACCCGCAACTACGTCGGGGTCCTGACCACCGTCAACTGTTCGGCGACCGTGGCGCGCAAGGTCGCCCGGCTCACCGAGGACCTGGCCGAGGAGGTCGACGGAGTCGACGGGGTGGTCGCCCTGACCCACGGCACCGGGTGCGGCATGGCCGCGCAGGGTGACGGCTGGGAACTGCTGCGCCGCACCCTGGCCGGCTACGCACGCAACCCGAACATCAGTGGGCTGGTCGTCGTCGGGCTCGGCTGCGAGGTCAACACGGTGACCGGCCTGATGGCGGACCTCGGCGTGCCCGACCACGTACCGGTGTCGTCGTACACCATCCAGGATCTGGGCGGCACGTCGTCGGCGGTGCGACGCGGCGTGGAACTGGTCCGGGGCATGATCGACGACCTGGCCGGCGCGGCCCGCACCCAGGTCGACGTGGCGGAGCTCGTCCTCGGCCTGCAGTGCGGGGGGTCCGACGGCTGGTCCGGCCTGACCGCGAACCCGGCCCTGGGCGTCGCCTCGGACCTGCTGGTCGCCGCCGGCGCGACCAGCGTCCTGGGTGAGACGCCGGAGGTGTACGGCGCGGAGCATCTGCTGGCCGCCCGGGCCACCGACCCGGCGGTGGCCGACGCGCTGATGGCGCGCATCCGCTGGTGGGAGGAGTACACCCGGCAGCAGGGCACGACGCTGGACGCGAATCCCTCACCGGGTAACAAGGCCGGTGGCATCACCACCATCCTCGAGAAGTCGCTGGGCGCGGTCGCCAAGGCAGGCCACAGCCCGCTGGCGGCCGTCCGGGAGTACGGCGAGCAGATTCCCCGGCCGGGCCTGGTGTTCATGGATACCCCCGGCTACGACCCGGTCTCGGTGACCGGCATGGTCGCCGGCGGGGCGAATCTGATCTGCTTCACCACCGGCCGCGGTTCCGTCTTCGGCAGCCGCCCCGTGCCGACGGTCAAGCTGGCCACCAACGCTGAGCTGGCCACCCGGATGGCCGGCGACATCGACCTGGACTGCTCGGCGGTGGTCGAGCAGGGCGTACCGCTGCCGGAGATGGGCCGCCGGGTGTACGACCTGCTGCTCGACGTGGCGTCGGGCCGGCGCACGGCCAGCGAGGAGCTGGGCCTGGGCGGCGAGGAGATCGTGCCGTGGCAGCTGGGAGCGGTGCTGTGACCGACGGGACGGGAACCGGGCAGCGGCTGCGCCTCGACACGCTGGAGCGGATCACCGGGCCAGGCCAGGGCTGGCGCGGCCCGCAGGTCGATCCGCGCGCGCTGCGCGTCGGGATCGTGCACCTGGGGATCGGCGCGTTCCACCGGGCCCACCAGGCCGTCTTCACCGAACTGGCCGCCGCGGCGACGGGCCGCGACGACTGGGGCATCACCGGCGTCACCCAGCGGTCGGCGTCCGTGCGGGAGCAACTGACGCCGCAGGACGGCCTCTACTCGGTGCTCGAACGGGCCGCCGACGCGGCATCGCTGCGCGTCATCGGCAGCGTGCGGGAGGTCGTCTTCGGCGGCGCCGACCCGGCGGCGGTGGTCGACCGGATCGCCGACCCGGCCGTCCGCGTGGTCACGCTGACCGTGACCGAGAAGGGATACCGGCGCGACGGTGCCGGCGGCCTGGACCGCGCCGATCCGCAGGTCGCGGCCGATCTCGCCGGCCAGCCGCCCGCAACGGCCGTCGGCCAGCTGGTGCGCGGGCTGCAGCACCGCTGGTCGCGAAGCGGTGCACCGATCACCATCCTGTCCTGCGACAACCTGACCGGAAACGGGCAGGTGCTGCGCGCACTGGTGGACGATTTCGTGGACGGGCTGCCGCCGTCGCAGGCGGCGGGGCTCGCCGACTGGATCGCGACGTCGGTACGGTTCCCGTCCTGCATGGTCGACCGGATCGTGCCGGCCACCACGGAGCAGGACCGCGCGGACGTCCGCCGGATGCTCGGCCTCGAGGACCGGGGCGTGGTGGTCGCCGAACCGTTCAGCCAGTGGGTCATCGAGGACGACTTCGCCGCCGACCGACCCGCCTGGGAACGCGCCGGCGCGGTCCTGACCAGGGACGTCGCCGGGTGGGAGGCGGTGAAGCTGCGCATGCTCAACGCGAGCCACTCGCTGCTCGCCTACCTGGGCGCCCTGTCCGGACACGACACGATCGCGGGCGCGCTGTCCGACGACCGGCTCGTGGCGGCTGCCGAAGCGCTGATGGTGCAGGACGTGGCGCCCACCCTGCGGGTGCCGGACGGGCTTGATCTCGACTACTACCGCCGTCAGGTGCTGACCCGCTTCGCCAACCCGGCGCTGCGGCACCGCACGGTGCAGGTCGCGATGGACGGGTCGCAGAAACTGCCGGTGCGGCTGCTCGGCACGGTTCGGGACCGCCTGTCCGCCGGGGAGGTGCCACGGCACGCGACGCTCGCGGTCGCGGCCTGGATGGTGTACGTCGCGCGGGGCCGCGACATGCGGGGGCGAGAGCTGCCGCTGGACGATCCCCTGGCTGACCGGCTGCGTGCCGCGGCGGCGCCGGCCGACGGTGACCCGCACCGTCTCGTCGACTCGCTGCTGGGTGTACCGGAGATCTTCGGCGCGGACCTTGCCGAGCACGACGGCTTCCGGGCGACGCTGATCGACCACGTCGCGCGGTTGCTGAAGGGCGAGCCGGTCTGACCCGATGGCGGCGCTGACCCTGCGGGGTCAGCGCCGCCATCGGTTGTCCAGGCCATCAAGGAGCTGGCGGGGAGGAAGCCCTCGTGGAGTGAGCAGCGGCCGCCGCCGCAGCCCGCGAGGGGACCACATCCGTACGTCGGCGGGATCGCGCGGACAACGGTAACCGGTTACAGTCCTCGAAACCGGATCAACCACGACCGCCAGGAGGCACCCGGTGACGAACGCCAGCGGAACCCGGCCGTCCGACGCCCGGACCGATTGGGAAGCCCGCATAGCGCGCCGCAGCGACGAAGGCGGCACGGCCGCGCTACCCGACCTGCCCCCGCCTGCCGGGCTCACCGCCACCCCGGGCCACGGACACGTCCGCCTCTCCTGGCAGCCCGTCGACGGCGCGGTCGGCTACCTGGTGCACCGTGCACCGCTGGACGGCGACCGGGTGTCCGGGCCGTTCACCCCGGTGGACCACCTCGGCGGAGACGTGCTCGCCGTGCCCGACACCTGGTACGTCGACACCACCGGTATCCCGGGCGAGCGGTACGCGTATGCGGTGGCCGCCGTACCCGAGGTGACCGTGACCGGCGCGCTGAGCGGCCCGGTCCCGGCGGCCGCCCTGCCGGCCGGCGGTGAGCCGCCCACCGTCACGCTGCACCTCGACGCGGACGCCGCGGGCACCACCCTGCACCGGCCCTGGCAGCCGATGATCGGCAGCGAGCGGCTGTCCCAACTGCTCTGCCGGGACCGCTCCGGCGGCCGGGAGATCGGCGCCGAACTGCTGGCCGCGCTCCGCCGGGTACGCGACGAGATCGGCGTGACCACCGTGCGGGCGCACTCGATCCTGCACGACGACCTCGGCGTCTATCGCGAGGTCGACGGCGAGCCGGTGTACGACTTCAGCCGGGTGGACCAGGTCTACGACCTGCTGCTGGGCATCGGCATGACGCCGGTGGTGGAGATCGGGTTCATGCCCCGCGACCTGGCCAGCGACCCGGACCGCACCGTCTTCACCTACCGCGGCATCATCTCCCCGCCGCGCGACTGGGACCGGTGGTCCGGGCTGGTCCGGGCGCTGGTGGCCCACCTGCTGAACCGGTACGGCGAGCAGGTGCTCGGTTGGGACTTCGAGGTGTGGAACGAGGCCAACCTGGAGGTCTTCTGGTCCGGCAGCCGCGAAGAATGGATGCGGCTGTACGACGTGACCGCCCGCGCGGTCAAGGACGTCGACCCGCGGATCCCGGTGGGCGGCCCCTCGTCGGCCGCCGCCGGTTGGGTGGACGCGTTGCTGGAGCACGCCGCCCGGTCCGGGGCGCCGGTGGACTTCGTCTCCACCCACACGTACGGCAGCCCGCCGCTGGACCTGCGGCCCACCCTGGCCCGGCTCGGCTTCCCCGACGCGCGGATCCTGTGGACCGAGTGGGGCGTCACCCCCACCCACTTCCACCCGATCAACGACGGCACCGCAGCCGCCACCTTCCTGCTCACCGGCATGCGGTCGGCCGCCGGCCGGGTCGACGCACTGTCCTACTGGGTAGCCAGCGACCACTTCGAGGAACTCGGCCGGCCGCCGAGGCTGCTGCACGGCGGGTTCGGCCTGCTCACCGTCGGCGGCATCGCCAAGCCGCGCTACCACGCCCTGCACATGCTCGCCCAGCTCGGCGAGACCGAACTGCCGGTGCGGGCCGCCGGCGACGGCGCCGACGGCCTGGTGCAGACCTGGGCCAGCCGGCGCGCTGACGGCAGCCTGGCGATCCTGGTCTGGGTGGCCACCCTCGACCAGGACAAGCGGGATGGTGATCCGGCCCTGGCCCGGCGGATCCGGCTGGTCATCGACCACGCTGCCGGCCGGCCCGCCGTGGTCTCCCGGCTCGACCGCGAGCACGGCGACATCACCACCCTCGCGGACCGGTTGGGCGTCGCCGACTGGCCGACCGACGAGCAGTGGGCCGCGCTGCACGCCGCTGACCAGCTCCCGGTGGAGAAGGTGCAGCCGGTCGCCGAGGCCGGGGCCGCGGTGATCGAGCTGGACCTGCCGCAGCCCGGGGCGGTGCTGGTCGAGGTCTTCGAGGCCTGAGGCGGGCCCGGGAAGTAGGCCCTCAGCCGGTGGCTGAGGGCCTACTTCCTGGATCAAGCGTGACCAGGGCATTTGCTAACCGAACGACGCACGCCCCGATCCACGGGTTGGACAGGTGCAACACCTGTGCCGCGATGTCACTCGTCGTCAGGAAGCGGCCCGGCGCAGCTGCGGAAGGTCCTGGTTGGCCGGAACGTTGAACGTCTCCTGTGCGATCAGTGGACGGATCCGGCCTTCGAACTGCGGCGAGACGAACGCGCGGCGGACGAGGTCGTCGGCGAGCTCGTTGCCGAGCGCCCCCATGATCATGGCCTGGTCGAGCGAGAGGTGCCGCTTGGCCACGGTGCCGCTGCCGACCGCGATCGCGTCGTAGAAGCCGCCGGGGCCGTACGAGTCGAAGTTGGCCTTGAGCCGGGCGAGGTTGTCGACGACCGCTGCCTTGGCGTACGGGAGAGCGAGGAACGCCGCGTGCGGGGTCACCACGCCGTCGCCGTAGTCGGGGTCCGGGCCGGCCGGGCGGCAGTCGCCGAACCCCGCGTCGTACTTCGAGCGCTCCATGTCGGACGGGTAGCCGTCGGTGTCCATGCCCATCGCGTCGACACCCCAGGCCATGTAACCGCCGGCCGGGTCGCTGGCTGGGGAGAAGCCCCAGTAGCCGTACCCGGCGTCATTCATCCCGTGCTCGATCTGGCCGGCGACCGTCGCGGGGTGGTTGCGGCCCCAGCTGTTGGGTGCCCACCGTGCTTCGGGCACGAACAGGTCGGGCATCAGCGCCTCGAACATGTCGCCGCCCCAGCTGGGTACGAACTGGATGCCGCGGTACTGGTACGCGCCCTCGTACACCGGAACGCCCTCGTAGGTGGTGTTGAAGCCGACCGGCTGCATCTCGTGCCAGCTCCAGTCGCAGGTGGCCGGCAGGGTGCGCATCGTGTTGTAGTAGGCCTTTGGCGGGATCTGGCCCATCGCGATGCCGAGGTACGTCGCGATGCGCGGTTCGGTGACCGTGATGTCGTAGTGGTTGCAGGTGAACCAGACGCCGTCGCGCTGCCGTGAGCATCCCGGGGGCGGCGCGTCCCAGAAGCCGCCGGCGATCAGGCCGCTGGCCCCGAACGGGGTCGCCGCCGCCGGGTTGTAGTAGAAGCCGAAGTTCATCTTCCGCAGGATCGCGTCGGCCTTGCCGCGCAGCTCCGGCACGGCGCCCTTGACCACGTTGAGCGCGGCCGCGAGCCAGCCGTTGTCCACGCTGGACAGGAACGGGTAGACGGTGCTGCCGTTGTCGGGCCAGACCGTGACGACCGAGCCGTCCCGCGGGTCGTACCAGTTGTAGTACATGCCCGACGCGGTGTGGTGCTTGAGCCGGGCGAGCGTGTCGAGGGTCTTGGCGATCCGGTCGCGGGCTTCCGCCTTGGAGATGATGCCGAGCTCGCGGGCGACCACCGCGGACCACATGTAGCCGCCGATGTTGGTGGGGGACGTGTAGGTGGAGCGGCCGCCGGCGGCCAGGTCACCGGTGATGTTGTCGGCGACCAGGCCGGTGCCGGGATCGGTCATGGCGACCATCGACCGCCATGTGTCCTTGGCATAGCCGAGCAGGGCCCGGTCGGCGCCGCGCTCGTCGGGCGCCGCGACGGCGGCCGAGCCGCCTGCCAGCACGAGCGCCAGCGCGAGGAGCGGTGCGAAAAGACGTCGCATGGGTCTCCTTGTCTCGTTCCGGGGATGGACTATTTGATTCCAGTGGTCGCGATGCCGCGCAGGAAATGCCGCTGGAGGAGCAGGAACACGATGAGCACCGGAAGCACGACGACGACCGCTCCCGAGAGAAGCAGACCGTAGTCGGTGCGGTTCTGGCCGACGCTGTAGAGCGCGAGGGCGACCGGCAACGTGTACTTGTCCTCCGTGGTGGCGACCACGAGGGGCCACAGGAAGTTGTTCCAGGAACCGAGGAACGTCAGGATCCCGAGGGTGGCCAGTGCCGGCCGGCACAGCGGAAGCACCACCCGCCAGAAGATCCGGAACTCGCCGGCACCGTCGACCCGGGCCGCCTCGATGAGGTCGTCGGGGATCGACTGGAGAAACTGCCGCATGAGGAACACGCCGAACGGTCCGACGAGGAACGGCAGGATCAGGCCGGCGTACGTGTTGGTCAGGCCCATGTTGCTGACCAGCACGAACTGCGGGACGAAGGTCACCATGCCAGGCACCATGAGCATGCCGAGCACGGCCAGGAAGAGCACTCGCTTACCGGGATACCGCAGCTTCGCCAGCGCGTACCCGACGAGCGAGCAGAACAGCAGGTTACCGACCGTGACCAGCGCCGCGACCAGGGCCGAGTTGAAGAAGTAGAGCGGGAAGTCCAGCCGGGAGAACAGCTCGCGGAAGTTGTCGAGCGTGAACGTCTCGGGCCACCAGGTCGGCGGCACCTGGCGGATCTCCCGTTCCGGCTTGACCGACGAGAGCGCCATCCAGACGAACGGTCCGGCCACGGCAAGCAGCCCGAGGACCAGGACGACGTAGAGCACGGTCTTGGCGACCCGGTCACGGGTACGCAAGGCGGTGTCCTTTGCGACCATCGTCAGTTCCTCTCCCCCAGCAGGCGGAACTGCACGACCGACAGCGCCACGATCGCCAGGAAGAGCACGTAGCTGGCGGCGGCCGCGTAGCCGTAGTTGCCGAAGCCGAACTGGTTGTAGATGTGGAACGACACCGACAATGTCGAGGAGAGCGGACCGCCCTGCGTCATGACGAACGGCTCCTCGAAGAGCTGGAGGTAGCCGATGCCGGTGATCACCCCGCCGAAGAGCAGCGTCGGCCGCAGCATCGGCAGGGTGACGTTGCGGAACTGCTGCCACCGCGTCGCGCCGTCGAGCGTCGCCGCCTCGTAGAGGTCGGCCGGCACCGCTTGGAGCCCGGCCAGGAAGATCACCATCAGGAAGCCGAAGTTGCGCCACGCCGCCATGACGATCAGTGACGGCAGCGCGAGCCTGGTGTCGAACAGCCAGCTCGGCCCGTCGACCCCGACCAGTCGCAGCAGGTTGTTGACCAGCCCGATCTCGGGGTCGAGCAGGAAGCGCCAGACCACCGCGATCGCCACGATGCTGGTTACGACCGGCAGGTAGAAACCGACCCGGAACAGCGCGCGGAAGCGTACGAGCCCGGAGTTGAGCGCCGTCGCCGCGGCCAGTGCCAGCACCATGGTCAGCGGCACCCCGACGACGACGAAGGCCAGCGTGTTGACCGACGACCGCAGGAACAGGTCGTCGGAGAACAGGCGGGTGTAGTTGTCGATGCCGACGGCGTTGACGGCGAGCGGGTTGCGCAGATCGGTGGAGCGCAGATCGGTGAAGCTCATGACCAGCGACGCCACCACCGGCAGCGCCATGAACACGAGGAACAACACGGTGAAGGGCGCGGAGAAGGCCCAGCCGGTCAGCGCCCGCCGCAGGCGTTGACGCCGCCGGACCGACCCGGCGGGCCGGTCGGGGCTGGTCGCCCCGGCCGGTCGCGCCGGTGCCGTCGCCGCGGAGGCGCCGGTCATGTCAGCTCCCGGTCCCGATGGCGCTCGCCTGCTGCTGGATCGCCTTCGCCGTCGCGGCCGGGTCGACGTTCTGCTTGCACAGCTTCTCGACCTCGAGGTCGAACGCGGCCGCGATCTGCTCCCAGGTCGTGATCGCCGGCGGCGCCTTGGCACTCTTGAGCTGCTGGCCGAACGCGGTCAGGAACGTGTCGCCGGTAAGTGCCGAATCGTTCCAGGCCGACTGCACGGCGGGCAGGTCCTTGACCGCCTGGTACCACTTGACCTGCACCTCGGGCTTGCTCAGCCACTGCACGAACTTCCAGCCACCGTCACGGTTCTTGGCGTCCTTGAAGACCGCGAGGTTGCTGCCGCCGATGAACGAGGTCGACGACTTCTTCGTCGGCATCTGCGCGACCGCGTACTTGTCCTTGAAGCCGGCGCCGCCCTGCTCCTCGACGATGCCCATGTGCCACGGGCCGGAGATGAACGCGCCGATCTCACCCTTGACGAAGCCGGGCTCGAGCGAGCCCTCCGGCAGCGCGGTCGGGGACAGGCCCTCCTTGAAGAAGGACTGGTAGTAGGCAAGCGCCTCGGTCATCTCCGGGGTGTCGAAGCTCAGCTTGTCCGCGCTGGCCACGTCGGCGCCGTTGGACCAGGCGAACGGCAGGACCGACTGCCAACTGCCGGTCTTGCCGGGCTGGAGGTTGAGGCCCCACTTGGCGCCGGACTTCTCCTTCATGCCCTTGGCCATGGCCTTGAGGTCGTCCCACGTCTTCGGGCCGTCCGGGAACCCGGCCTTGGCGGCCAGGTCCTTGCGGTAGTAGATCAGCCGGGTCTCGACGTACCACGGGACGCCGTACGAGGTGCTGTCGACGATCGTGGTGTCCCAGGCGCCGGGGAAGAAGTCGTCTTTCTTGATCAGATCCGACGGGGTCGGGTCGAGCGCGCCGGTCTTGGCGAACTCGCCCTGCCAGGTGGTACCGATCATCGACACGTCCGGCGTCTGCTTCGCGGCGATGGCGCTCGCGATCTTCTGGTGCGCCGCGTCCCAGGGCACCGCCGTCACGGAGACCTTGGCGTCGGGGTTCTCGGTGGAGAACTCCTTCGCGAACTCGGCAAGCTTCTCGCCTTCGGTGCCCATCGCCCAGACGGTGATGTCCCCGCTCGCCTTGCCCGCGCCGACCGACTTCGCCTCTTCCTGGCCGCCGCCCGAGTCACGGCCACAACCGGCCAACGCGACCGACGCGGCCAAGACGACCCCAGCCGCGGCGGCTAACCGCCTACTTCTCATGTCGTACCTCCAGGGGGTTGGTGGTTTCCAGGGGGTGAGCTGTTCACCTGCCGGTGCCTCCGGTCGGGGGCGCCGGGCAGCCGCAACTGCGGCGCAGGACGAGTTCGGTGGGCAGCACGAGACCGCCCGCAGGGGCGTCGCCGGGCTGGCCGGCGGCACGCAGGATCAGCCGGGCCGCTTCGGCGGTGAGCTCGCGGACGGGTTGCCGGACGGTGGTCAGGGCGGGGGTGACGAGAG
Organism: Micromonospora sp. NPDC047738; assembly: GCF_040642675.1. NCBI lineage: Bacteria > Bacillati > Actinomycetota > Actinomycetes > Micromonosporales > Micromonosporaceae > Micromonospora > Micromonospora sp. NPDC047738. The sequence continues at coordinate 107,243 of NZ_JBEYSO010000022.1, read as the reverse complement.
CGGCGGCCGGCATGTCGTCGAAGCCGGTGATGATCAGGTCCTGCGGCACCCGCAGGCCCCGGCCGAGGGCGCCGACCAGCACGCCGAGGGCGGTCTCGTCGTTGGCGCAGACCACCCCGGCGGGCCGGGGTGTTTCGCCGCCCAGCAACTGGTCGGCGGCGAGCACCCCGTCGGCCTGCTGCATACTGACCGCGACCGGCTCGGCGGGCGGCTCGATGCCGAGGTCGTGGTGCGCCTGCCGGAAGGCGGCCCAGCGTTCACTGACGTCGGGCGAGCCCGCCGGGTTGCCGACGAAGACCAGATCGCGCAGGTCGTGGTCGGCGAGCAGGTGTCGGGTGAGCGCCAGCATGCTGCCGGCGTTGTCGGCGCGTACCGAGGGGATGTCGCCGGGACCCTCGCCGGCGACCACCACCACGGGGACCATCTTGGCGAGCCGGAGCAGCGCCTCGTCGGAGATGGTGCCGCCCATGACGGCGACACCGTCCACCCGGCGGCCCATCTCCAGCACCTGGTCGTCGGAGTCGGAGCGCAGGTGCGTGCAGAGGATGTGGACGCTGGCCCGGGACGGCACCGCCTCGGACTCGAAGCCTTGGATCAGTTCGGTGAAGTAGGGGCCGGACAGGCCGGGGAAGACCAGGCCGAGGGCGCCGTGCCGGCCCGCGGCCAGGGCCCGACCGAGGTGGTCGGGGCGATATCCGTGCTTCTCGATCGCGTCCAGCACCCGGCGGCGCATCTCCTCGGAGACCTGGCCGGTGCCGTTGGAGACCCGGGAGACGGTGGCCACGGAGACGCCGGCGAGCTTTGCGATCTCGCGAACCGTCATGCGGCTGTTGCTCATCGCTCCCTCGATCCGTAACGTGCGGTTAACAGAAACCGGTTTCAGCCGACCATAGGCAGCCGAGACGAAGTTCACAAGTCTCTGATCCACAATCTCCCGTGTGAGGAGCTCTGCCCCATATGACAGAAGTGCTGCTCCGGGATCGCAGGATCCTCATCAACGGCCGGCCCGAGCTGCTGCTCGCCGGTGAGGTGCACTACTTCCGCCTCGCCCGGGTCGACTGGGCGGACCGGCTCGACCTGCTCCGCGACTGCGGCGCCGACACCGTCGCCACCTACGTGCCGTGGCTGTGGCACGAACTCCCCGACGGCTCGGTCGACCTGATCGGACGTACCCACGAGCAACGCGACCTGGCCGGCTTCCTCGACCTCGCACACCAGCATGGGCTGCGGGCCGTGGTCCGCCCCGGCCCGTTCATCATGGCCGAGGTCAAGAACGAGGGCATCCCCTACCGGGTGTACGACGAACACCCGCACCTGCTGCCCACCACCTGGGACGGCGCGCCGATCAGCACCCGCACCATCGACTACCTGGCACCGGAGTTCCTCGCCGCGGCCGACGGCTGGTACGCCCAGGTGATGCCACTGATCGCGGAGCGCCTCGCGCCGCGCGGCGGCCCCGTGGTGGCGGTCCAACTCGACAACGAGATCGGGATGCTGTCCTGGGTGACCAACTCCCCCGACCTCACCGACGCCCTCTGCGCCGACCTGGCACGCTGGGCCGTCGAACGGTACGGCAAGGACACCGCCGCGACGCGCACCGGCGCCGACCCGGCCGACCCGCCGGCATGGGCGGCCACCCTGCGCACCCCGGTCGAGGAACGCTCCCTGGCACTGCACGACGACCTCGGGCGCTACATGCGGGACCGCTACCGCCGGTACGTGGCGGCGCTGCGAGCCAGCGCCGAGCGATACGGAGTGACCGGGGTGCCGTTCCTGGTCAACGTGCACGGCACCGGCGGCGGGAGGGGACGCACCTTCCCGATCGGGATCAGCCAGCTCATGGAGTCGTACCGCGGGCAGCCGCAGCTCACCTCCGGCTCGGACTACTACCTCGGCGACCTCACCGTCACCAACGTCGCCGACCTGTACGTGTCCAACGCCTTCCTGGCCGCCGCGCACGACAGCGACCAGCCACTGACCTGCCTGGAATTCGAGGCCGGCAACGGCGACTACGGCGAGGACCTGTCGACGCGCTACCCGCCCGAGGCGATCGACCTGAAGACCCGCATCTGCGTGGCGCAAGGCAACCGGCTGCTCAACCTCTACCTGTTCGCCGGCGGCCACAACCCGCCGCTGGCCGAACCGGTCGGCGACGGCAACGACCGGATCGCGTTCACCGGCGAGCGGCACGGCTTCGCCGCCCCGGTCGGCCCGGAGGGGCAGCTAAACCCGACGTATCCCGCGGCCCGGCGGGCGCTGCACGCCGTACGCGGGGTGGCCGACCTGCTCGCCGACGGCGACGAGGAACACGACGAACTCGCGCTCGGTTTCGTACCCGACCACTACCTGACCGAGTACCACCACCCGGCGTCCACCAACCGGTCCGAGCAGGTCGCCGAGCTGGAACGGTTCCGCGGCATGGGCGCGCGGGACGTACTGGCGCGGGCGCTGCTGCTCGCCGGCTACTCGTTCCCCGCAGTGAACCTGCAGGCTCCGGCGGGCGGCGCAGCACAGGGCCCGGGCGGCACACCGCCCGTGCTGGTGCTGGCCACCGCCCCCACCCTCGGCTCGGACGTCCAGCAGCGGCTGGTCGACCATCTGCGGGCCGGCGGCCGGCTGTTGCTGCACGGACCCCTGCCCACCCGCGACCACGACGGCACGCCGTGCACCCTGCTGGCCGACGCGCTCGGGTTGCGGACGGACGGCTGGCTGGAGGGCGGCCCACACTACTTCCCATCGGTGGTGGGCCACGCCTGGGCGGCCCGCCCCGCCGAGGTCCGGGTCGGCTACGCCCAACTGCTCACCGGGTCGGGTGACCGGCTGCTCACCGAGGTCGGCTCCGGCCGGGCGTGCGGCGTAGAGGTGACCGTGGGCGCCGGCCGGGCCGTGCTGATCGCCACCGACTACCCGTGCCACCTGGACTTCTGGCGGTCAGCGCTGGACCGGCTCGGGGTGCGGCCCCGGCTCCGGCACGACGCGGGCGAACCCGGGCTGCTCCTCACCTCGACCGTGGACCGATCCGGCCAGCGGCTGCGTCACCTGATCAACGTCGCGCCGTCGGCGATCGAGTTCAGCCTGTGGCACCGGGACGAGCCGGTACTGTCCGGCCGGCGGCTGCGGATCGGCGCCCGCGCCGGGCTGATGCTGCCCGCCGGGGTCCGCGTCGGACCGGCCACGCTGCTGGAGAGCAGTTGCGAACTGGTGGCCCGCAACGGCTCGGAGGTACTGCTCCGGCCGACCCAGACCGAGGATGTCACGGTCTTCGCCACCGACCGGCCGGTACACGCCGACCGGGGCGAGGTGACCGTCGCCGAGGGTCGAACCACCCTGACCGTCCGGGCCACGGATGGCGAACCGGTCCGGGTCAGAATCGGCTGACCGCCGCTCCCCGGTGGTCAGGGCGTCGATCCCGATCGACGTGCGCAGCGGCCGCTGCAACACCCCGGCGGGTGGGCACCTGGCGTCAGCCCGCCGCCAGTGGTCGGGCCAGCCAACTGGAGAGCCAGTCGAACGCGGTTGGCTCCATCGCCAGCCAGGTACCGGCGTTGTGGCCGCCGCCGTTGATGTACGCGGTGGTGACGCTCATCGGCGCGCGGGCCAGCCGGGCCAGGGTGGTGGTGCTGCGCAGCGACGAGTGGTCCGCGCGGGCGGAGCCAAGATAAAGAGCGATGGCGGGTGGCGGTAGGTGCTGCAAGCGCCAGGCATCGTTGTTCAGCGTGTTCTCGGAGCCGTCCCCGACGGTGATGCCTGGGGTGGTGTAGCCGGAGAGGCTGGCTGCGGCTGCGTATCCGGTCGGGTGGCGCAGGGCCAGGTTGGCCGCACAGAAGGCGCCGGCCGAATAGCCGATCAGTCCCCAGCCGGCCCGGTCGGTCCGTACGCGCAGTTGGCTCTTGACGGCCGCCGGCACGTCGACGGTCAGGTACGTCTCGGCCTGCGGTCCGTGGCTGAGGTTGGTGCACTCGGTGTCTAGCAGCCGGTCCGGCGTTATGTACGGGAACAGCACCACGGTCGGTGCCATCCGACCGGCGGCAATCTCCCGGTCCAGGTACTCGGGCGCGTGCAGGGTTTTTGTCCATCCCATCGGTGACGACGGGTAGCCGTGCAGGGCCTCGATGACCGGGAAGCGGGCGGCGGGGCGCGCGTCGTAGGCGGCCGGCAGGTACGCCATCATCGGCAGCGAGAGGCCGCTGGCCTTACCGGGGACGGTGAGGTTGACCAGGCGTCCGCCGGATCCGCTGCCGGGCGGCGGCGGATCCGAAAGCGCAGCTGCGGCCGGTGGTGCGCCCGTCAGATCGGACCACGAGGTGTAGGTCTCGACCTGACGGTTGACCCATACCAGGGCGGCGGCGAGGGCGGTCGCCACGCAGAGGCTGGCGCTGCCGGCCCGCAGCGCCACCCGCCACCATCCGCTGCCACGCTCCCAGGCCAGCGCCAACGCGACGGCGGCGACGACGGCCGCCGCGACGGCGAGCAACAGGAGCGCGAGGCTGTCCGGCGCCATCTTCCCCTCCTAAGCGGACGTGTTGGCAGTGCCGACGGGCGGCTGCACCGGGGCGATGCGGCGCGGCGGCACCAGGCTGGGCTGGCCGTGCGGGGTACGCACCTGCCGCACCAGTGGCGCGGGCTCGGGCAGCGGGGCGGGCAGCTGCCGGATCGCCCAGATCAACGCCGCCCGCAGCGCGTCGAAACCGGACGGCCGGGTGGAGCCGGCACGGGGCACTACGGCCGGGCCGCCGGTGGCGGTACGCGCCGGAGTGCCCAGCACGGCCACCGTCACGCCCACCGGCAGCCCTTTCGGTGCGGCCGCGCCAACGGGCCGGCCGCGCCCCGCCCCGACGGGAACCACCGCCAGCGCCGGATAGCGGCCGGGCGCGGCCAGCACCACCTGGCGGGCCAGCGGCTCCTGCCCCGCTGACGACACCAGGGCCCAGCTGTGCCCGGTGACGCGCAGGTCCCGGCTCAGTTGGGCGGGCAACGTCATGGCCAGCGCCGGTACCGACGCTGCCGGGGTGGTGTGGGCGAAGATCAGCACGGCCGGTCCTGCCGCCGTCTGCGCCGAGCGGGCCAAACTAGTCGCGGCCGCATTGCCCCACCCGTCCCCCGCGCTGCTGAGGACCAGCACCGCCGGGTATCGCCAGCCGGGGTTGCGCAGGTAGTCGGCGGGTACGGTGACGGTCGGTGGGGCGGCCAGGTGCCAGTCCGCCCACCCGTCCGGTCGCCACTCGAAGGCGAACGGCTGCGCGGAGTCGCTGTGGTCGTGCTGGCGCACCCACTGGTCCAGCTGGCCCGGCGTGCTGGCATTGTGACGGCCGCCAGCGATGGCCTGAGTCAGCAGGTCGTCCCAGTTCGTGTAGAACTGCGCGGAACGGTTCACCGCCAGCCCCACGGCCAACAGCACCAGGGCCTGGGTCAGCAGCACGCCCACCACCCGTAGCGGGATGCGGAGCCGGCCGAACCGCCGCCAGCCGACAACGGTTGCGGCGGCCGCCCCGACGGCAGCCAGCCCCGCCAGGACGAGCAACGAAATGCCGGTCAGTGCCATATGCACCTCCACGCCCTGAACCGTGCCGGTAGGGCTGATGGTCCACCCGTTCGCTGAGAGAGGCTGCAACATTTGCTGGAGGATCGCTGAACGCGGCGGTGTGGGCTGCTCAGCTCACTCACAGCGCGCACGCTGATGGGGCTCAGCGAGGCGGCCGATGATGACCCGCATGGCGCCGCAAGGAGGCACAGCATTCGTCGGCGGGCCCTGGCGGCCACGCCCGCCGCTGACGCGGGCCGGCGTGGCCCGGCTTGTGCAGGTGGCCGGCGTGTTCACCATCCTCACCTGGCTCCTGCCGCCGCGTCGTGGCGGGCTGGAGGTCCTGGCGGAGTACCTGCCGATGACCGGCGTCCTCACCGCCCGCGCAGCCACGGCGGTCAGCGGGGTGCTGCTGGTCTACCTGGGTGCGGGGCTGCGGCGAGGCAAGCGCAGCGCCTGGCGGTTGGCCGTCTTCCTGGCCAGCGTCGGCATGGTCCTGCACATCGCCAAGGGGCTCGATTTTGACGCGGCGGCGGTCTCGGGCGCACTGCTGGCCATGCTGGTCGCGGTGCACGGCCAGTTCCGGGTGGTCGCCGATCCGCGCAGTCCGTGGCGCGCGCTGGCGGCGTTCGCCGGCTTTGCGGGCGCCGGCTTCACGCTCGGCATGCTGGAGATAGCCCTACGGCCGAACCGCCTGGTCGGCACGCCGGGCGTGCGGCTGTGGGCGGAGCACGCCGCGCTCGGTCTGGTCGGCGCACCCGGCCCGCTGCGATTCCGGCACCCGCTGGGCGCCGAGGCGGTCAGTCTCACCACCGGCGCGTTCGGGCTGCTCGCGGTCGGCGCCGCCACGGTGCTGCTGCTGCGCCACGCCCGGCGCGATGCCGACGAGCGGACCGCGGAACAGGACCACCGGCTACGCGAGCTGCTGCGCGGGTACGGCGCGGCCGACTCGCTGGGCTACTTCGCCCTGCGTCGGGACAAGCTGCTGATGTGGGCGCCATCGGGAAAAGCTGCCGTGCCGTATCGCGTCATCGACGGGGTCAGCCTCGCCACCGGTGACCCGATCGGGGACCAGGATGCGTGGTCGCAGGCGATCGACGCGTGGCTGGCCGACAGCGCCCGGCATGGGTGGACCCCGGCGGTGCTCGGCTGCGGCCCGTCCGGCGGACGGTCGTACCGCCGCAGCGGCCTGGACGTGGTGGAGCTCGGCGACGAGGCCGTGGTGGACGCGGCCGGATTCAGCCTCGAGGGCCGGCCGATGCGCGCCGTGCGCCAGGCGGTTGCTCGTGCGAAGCGCGCCGGGTACACCAGCGAGGTGATCCGCCAGCGCGACCTGTCGCCGGCCGCACTGGCGGAGGCGGTACGTGCGGCCAGCCAGTTCCGGGACGGACCGGTGGAGCGCGGCTTTTCGATGGCACTGTCCCGCCTCGGCGAACCGCAGGACGGCGACTGTGTGCTCGTGCTCTGCCGCGACGGCACCGCTCGGCTGCGTGGCGTGCTGCAGTTCGTACCATGGGGAAACGACGGGCTGTCGCTGGACCTCATGCGTGGCGACCGCTCGGCGGTCAACGGCGTGATGGAACTCATGGTGGTCAGCGCGATCGAAGCGGCGCCCGGCCTGGGCGTGGGACGGCTCTCGCTGAACTTCGCCGTGCTGCGCTCGGTCTTCGCCCGCGCCGAGGGGCTGGGGGCCGGGCCGATCCTGCGGATCTGGCACCGGCTATTGCGGCTGGCCTCCCGGTTCTGGCAGATCGAGTCGCTGTACCGGGCGAACGCCAAGTACCAGCCGGCGTGGCAGCCGCGTTACCTGTGCTTCCCCACTGCCCGCGACCTGCCCCGGATCGCCATGGCCGTACTGAAGGCGGAGGCGTTCCTGCCGACCGGGTGGCGCCGGGCGCGGCGCGCAGACGGCGACGCCTGCGCGCCATCCCTCGAACCGCTCGGGGTGAGGTGATGGCAGAAGGGGCGCGGCGACGCACCGCCCTGCGACGCGCCGCTGCGATCGCCATGCTCCTGTCGACTGCGATCAGCGGCGGCGAACCGCCGCCGCCCGCACCCGGGCCCGCCGCGGGTGCGGTGGTCGCGCTCGGCGACTCCGTGCCGGCCGGGTCGGCCTGCGACTGCGTGCCCTTCCCGGACCTGTACGCCCGCATGCAGGTGCCCGCCGTCCCCTCCGTCAACCTCGCGCGCGGCGGCTTCAGCTCCGACGATGTGTGGGCGCAGCTCGAGTCCCCTGATACGGACGAGGACCTGCGCGAGGCTGGCGTCATCATGATCATGGTTGGCGCGAACGACCTGGCCGCCGCGTTCGACGCCGACGGCGACGACGCAACCTATCGGCGAGTCGCGGCGCGAGTCGGCGCCAACGTGGCCGCCACGATTGACCGGATCCGCGAGTTGCACGACGGTCCCGTCACGGTGCTCGTGCTCGGCTACTGGAACGTCGTCAAGGACGGCTCCGTGGGGCTTGCCGAGTACGGCGATGCCGGCATGGCGCAGTCGGCTACCGCCACCCGGTACGTCAACCAGGCTCTGCGCGACGCGGCCGCTGAGACGGCCGCACTCTACGTGCCCACCTACCCGGCGTTCAAGGGCGTCGCCGGCGACCAGGACCCCACCGACCTGCTCGCTGACGACGGCGATCACCCCAACGCGGTGGGCCACGAACTCATCGTCCGTGCGGCGAACGCCGCCGTAGCTGCGAGCAGATGACCATGGCCGCCATCGCGATCGCCGGGCCGACGAACACGTGGCCCAGGACGACGGTGCGGACCAGCCTTTCCGCGTAGGCGTTCGCTCGCGGACGCTTCGCCACCTGCTGGCCGAGACCTACCCCTCCATGGGTGTGCTTGCCGTCAGGGCGAGGCCGGTCACGGCCAGCAGGTCCGGACGTCGGAGGTGGTGAGCAAAGTGCGGCGCCTACTTCCAGTCGAGATTGCCGTCGACCCGGTCGCCGTTGATCATGAGGTTGTCGAAGCGGAGTCGCTCGACGTTCTCGAGGACGAACGGCTTGTCCGCCTTCTTCACCACGATGTCCTTGAGCAGGACGTCCCGCAGCGGCGCGGCCTGCGGACCGTGGACTTCGAGCACCTGACCGGCGGCCTCGACGGTGATGTCGGAGAACACGATGTCGCGGTACACCGGCGGGAAGTTGCCGCCCAGTTCACCGGGGTAGTTCAGCTGGAACCAGATGAAGGTGTCGAAGGACTCGACTGTCATGTTCCGCACGCGGATATGCTCGACCGTGCCGCCCCGGTCGAGGTTGCCCTTGAACCGGATGGCGGAGGCGCCGGTGCGCAGCACGTTGTCGGTGAAGTAGACGTGGCGGATGTCGCCCGACATCTCACTGCCGAGGGCGATGCCGTCCTCGCCACCCATGTCGTTGTTGCGCACGACGATGTATTCACTCGGCCGGCCGATGGTCCGCCCGTCGAGGTCTCGGCCCGACTTCACCACCACGGAGTCGTCGCCGGTGCGGAAGGTGTTCTTCTCGATGAGCACGTGGGTGCTCGAGTCGACGTCCACGCCGTCGTTGTTCGCCCGGTGGCTGTCCACCACGAGGTTGCGCACGATGGCGTCGTCCGTGTAGACGAGGTGGTTGATCCAGAACGGGGAGTTGTGGATCGTGTAGTCCTGCAGGAGCACCCGCGTGGCGTGGAAGAACTGGACAGCGCTGGGCCGCAGGTAGGTGCCGGCTCCAAAGATCCGCTGCTCGACCGGCACGCCGGTGAAACCCATCTGACGCAGCCGCAGCTGGTCGCCCTGCTGCTTTCCCGTCCAGCTGTGGAACTCGTGCTGCTCGTTGCCGTCGATGACGCCCTTGCCGGTGATTGCCACGTCGTGCACGTCATTGGCGTAAATCAGCGGTGAGTAGCCGAACAGCTCGGTGCCCTCCCAGCGGGTGCGCACGACGGGCAGGTAGTCCTTGGCGGCCGGACTGAACAGCAGCGTGGCTCCCTCGGACACGTGCAGGTCGATTCGGCTGGCCAGATGGATCGGCCCCTTGCTGAACCAGCGGCCGGCGGGCAGGATCACCCGCCCACCACCATCCTGGGAGGCGCGCTTGATGGCGGCCATGATGGCCGGACGCGCGTCGGCGCTGCCGTCGCCCACGGCACCAAAGTCGGTGACCACATAGTCCCGCTTCGGGATGGCGGGCGTCTCGATCTTGTCGACGATCCGCTGGATCATCGCCGAGTCGGCGTTGGCGCTGGCTCTGGGGCTCGCGTCGGCTCCGGCGGCCGCGGTGACTGTCGAAGCGAGAGCCAGGGCCAGCAGGACGAGGACGGCACGGGGACGGCGTCGGCCTCGTGATGCTCGCTTCGGTTCCGGCAGTTGCGTCGTCACGGCATTCCCTTTCGGTTCGGGGGAACGGACAGGTGGTGACGGTGGTGCGTTGGCTCGTACGGCGTCGGTCCCCCGCAGAAACCCGGTCGGGGTCTGCGCATTGTGGGGCGTCGGAAGCCCGGAGGTGACCGTCCACCGACGATCAGCCATGCAAACGTTTGCATGGATTATTTCGACCATCACCGCTCCTTGTCAACGGCCCTGAGGCAACAGATCCGCCGGTAAGCGCAGATCAGGGTCGACCGCCCCGGTGCTGAGGCATGCGACGATCCAGACCCGCGTCGGACGCCCGAGCTGCTCCGATCAAACGTTTGCACCGAATGGCGGCTGAGGTGGTCCGCGCATCGATCGCCCCGGTCGTACAGTGGCGACCAGCAATCGGATCAGGAGGTGCGGTGTGACGGGCGGAAGGCGGGTTCGTCTCGTCGACGTCGCACGCGAAGCGGGCACGTCGGTGTCGACAGTCTCCCGGGTCCTCAACGGCTCGGAGCAGATCTCGTTCGAGGTGAGCAACCACGTCCGCTCGGTCGCCGCGCGACTGGGTTACCGGGCCGACGGCGCGGCGAAGGAGCTCAAGCTCGGCCAGGTCCGCACCATCGGGGTGACTGTGCCCGATCTGGCCAACCCGTTCTTTCCCGAGGTGCTCAAGGGCCTCGGCGCCGGGGCGCGCGCGGCGGGCCACCGACTGCTGATCAGCGAGAGTGGGGAGGACCCTGACGAGGAACTGCGGCTGGCGGAGGAGTTGACCAGCCACGCGAGTGCCCTGGTGCTGTGCAGCTCGCGGCTGCGACCAAAACACCTCGCCAGGATCCTCGACGGGCCGATCCCGGTCGTCTGCGTCAACCGAACGGCGAAACAGGCGGGGGTGGTCTGCGTCGATTACCGCTCCGGCAGCCGGCAACTGCTGGACCACCTCGCGAACCTCGGCCACCGGCGGATCGCGTACGTGGGTGGGCCACCTGCTTCCTGGTCGGACGGGCAGCGTCGCCGCACGTTGCGCACCCTGACCCGGAAGATGGGCATGCAACTGGCGGAGATCACCGGGGGCTGGTCCGGCGACCACGGGTACGACGCCGGGCCGGAGGTGCTGGGCATCGGCGCCACGGCGGTGATCACCTTCAACGACCTGGTCGCGATCGGGCTGCTGAGCTGGTTGCACGACACCGGCGTCGAGGTGCCCGGCGCGGTGTCGGTGACCTCGTACGACGACATCCCCATCGCGGCGTACGCGCGACCGCCGCTGACCTCGCTGCGCAACCAGCGCGCACAGCTCGGCCGGCTGGCCTGGGATCACCTGTCGGCGCGCCTGGCCGGTGACCAGTGGCCACAGCCGGTCATGCTCACCCCGACGCTGATCGTCCGCGCCAGCACCGGGCGCCCCTTGGAGAACGGCGAGGCCGATCCCGCCTGAGACCAGGGCGTGTCCTGCCGATCATGGGCTCCGTGGGTCGTCCGGGGCAGCGCCGACACCCAACCGGATGCCATAGTGCCGCCATGAAGGCAGACCTATACAGCTACTTGAAGGGCGGCCGTGACGCGCTGCTGTGGAAGCTCGACGGGCTCAGCGAATACGATATTCGACGTCCGTTGACCCGGACCGCCACCAACTTGCTCGGTCTGGTGAAGCACTCGGCGGCCATGGAGATCCTCTACTTCGGCGTCGTGTTCGGCCGACCGTTCGAGCAGGAGCTGCCGTACGTCGGCGACGGAGCGGAGACCAATGCCGACATGTGGGCGACTGCCGATGAGACCCGCGAGGAGATCGTCGCTCTTTACCGTCGCGCGATCGCCCACGCCGACACCACCATTGAAGCCCTTGCACTGGATGAGGTCGGCCGTGTGCCGTGGTGGGGCGATGCAGCGGTCACGTTGCACCACGTCCTGGTCCACGTCATCGCGGAAACGCAACGGCACGCCGGCCACGCTGACATCGTGCGCGAACTCATCGACGGCGCGGCCGGGCTGCTGCCCAGCAACGACAACCAGCCCGCCGCCGACGAGTCATGGTGGCTGGACTACCGCCAGCGAGTGGAGCAGGCCGCCCTCGACGCCCACAAACACAGCAACTAGGTTTTCTGTCGATCATGGAAGCCAGATGATGGCGGCGATGAGTACCGGCGCACCCGTGCGCAGCTTCCACAGGATCCCGTTGATGACCTGGCGGTGATCCCGCCACCGCCCCCGCGCACTGCCCGCTCGGGCAGCAGCAGCGCGATCACCGCCCGCGCCTCATCGGTCAACCCACCACGACGTACCTCTGGCACATCGTCAACGATCAACCACTAGAAGATCGGCAGGACATGCCCTAGCTACGCTCCTGACGGGGTGGGGCGGTGGAGCCGCGGACGGCGAGCTCGACCGGCACCCTGGTCGCTGTCAGCGACGGTCCGGCTCCCTCGGTGGCGAGCCGCTGCCAGGCCAGCCGGCCGACCGCCCGCTTGGGCACGGCTACCGTAGTGAGCCCGGGCGGGGTGAGGGCGCTGAGCGGGATGTCGTCGAAACCGGTCACCGAGACGTCGCCCGGCACCGCGACGCCGAGTTCGGTGAGCCGGCTCAGGACGCCCAGCGCGACGTAGTCGTTGAAGGCGACGATCGCGGTCGGCTTGTGTCCCAGTGCCTCCTCGGCCACCCGGTGGCCGTCCGGCGCCGTCGAGCCGCACGGGATCTGCACGACGTCGAGTCCTCGGCCGGCGGCGGTGCGCAGGGCGCGCCGGCGCTGCCCGTCGGACCAGGCGTGGGGCGGCCCCTGCAGGTAGACGAGACGGCGGTGCCCGAGCGACGCGAGGTGGGCGCACAGCTGTGTCATCCCCTGGTGGTAGTCCACCAGCACCGCCGCCACCGACGGGTGTCGTACCAGGCGGTTGACCAGGACGAGGGCCGGGAGCTTGGTGGCCAGCTCCCGGAGTCGGAGCGTGCTCATGCGGGGTGAGCACAGCATGACGCCGTCCACCCAGCGGCCCAGTTCGGTGGCGGCCCGGTATTCGACCTCGGGATCCTCGTCGGTGTCGGCGACGAGAGTGCGCCAGCCGCGCTCGGCGGCCGCCGGCGTCGCGCCCTTGAGCACCTCGGCGAAGTAGGGATTCGCGAGGTCCGGGACGACGACGCCGACGGTGTGCGAGCGTCCGCTGAGCAATACCTGCGCCGCGGGGTTGGGCCGGTAGTCCAGATGCGCTGCGGCGTCGCGTACCCGTTGGGCCAGGTCGGCCGAGACCGGCTTGGCGCCGGTCAGCACCCGGGAGACGGTCGCGGTGGACACCTGCGCGAGTCGGGCCACGTCGTGGATGGTCGACCGGGTCGGTGAGCTGCGGGGCGTTCGCTGCACCGCCACATTTGACCATGCGGCCCCCGGTGCTCCGGACACTCAGGCCGACGCGAGCACGAGCGGTTGCCCGTTCTCGACGACGTTGCGTAGCACGAGGTTGTCGACGTACTCCACGACGCCCGGCTTACCCGTGGTGCCGAAGTCCACGTTCGTGAGGGTCACGTCGGTGATGTGGTCGTCGGCGTAGCCGCGAAGGTTGAGAGCGCGCCCGGCCTGGCCGACGGTCAGGTCCCGGACGTCGATGTTGCGCACCACCGGGTTAAACCCGTAGCCGGGACCCTCCTCGTAGAAGAAGTTGACGTCGATGACCGCGCCGGCGACCTCGCCGATGCGGATGTCGCGGGCGTAGACGTCGGTGATGAACCCGCCGCGGACGGAGTTCGTCTTGAACCGCAGGGCGATGTCCAGGTTGGGGCTGGACATCTCACAGTTGCGGGCGAAGACGTTGCGCACCCCGCCGGACATCTCGCTGCCGATGGTCACTCCGCCGTGGCCGTCGCGCATCAGGCAGTCCTCGATGAGGATGTCCTCGCTCGGGACGTTGACCCGGCGCCCGTCGGCGTTTCGCCCGGCCTTGATCGCGATGCAGTCGTCGCCGGTGTCAAAGGTGCAGCCGCGGATGACGACCATGCGGCTGGATTCGGGGTCGCAGCCGTCGTTGTTCGGGCCGTGGGAGTTGACGGTGACGTTCTGCACCAGCACGTTCTCGGACAGGGTCGGGTGGATCTCCCACATCGGGGAGCGGACGATCGTGACCCCCTCGATGAGCACATTGCGGCAACGGTAGGGTTCGATGAAGGACGAGCGCAGACAGTCGCCCTCGCCGAACACCCGCTGCTCGACCGGCACGCCCTGCTCGGCCATGGCGAACAGCCGGGCCCGGGCGGCGTCCTGCTTCGGGTCGCCCTTCTTCCAGCCGTACTCGGCCTTGCCCTTCCACGGCCACCAGTGCTCGTTGTCCGCCTGACCGTCGAGCACCCCTGCACCGGTGATCCCGATGTTCTCCTGCTCGAAGGCGTAGATCAGCGGTGAATAGTTGTAAAGCTCGACGCCCTCGAACCGGGTCAGCACGGCTGGCAGGTAGTCGGCGGGGCGTTGGCTGAACAGCACCACCGCCTCGGCGGTGACGTGCAGGTCGACGTTGCTGAGCAGGTGGATCGGCCCGGTGAGGAACCGGCCGGCCGGAACCAGCACGTGCCCTCCCCCGGCGACGTGACAGGCGGCGATCGCCTGCCTGATCGCCTCCGTGCAGTCGGTAGCGCCGTCACCGACGGCGCCGTACTGCCGGATGTCGAACCAGCGGTTGGGGAAGTGCGGGCGGCGTACCTTCGCGCTGATGTACTCGGCGCGGGCCCAGGGGTTGCCGGGAGGCGTGGGATCGGCGCTTGCCCGGCCGGCGACCAGCGGCGCGAAGGCTGCGGCGGAGGCGGTCACCCCGGCCCATCGGAGGAAGTCACGTCTGCTGTGCTCGGTCGTCATGAAAGCTCTCCTGGTCTGGCCGGAACCGGTAGGTAAAGCTTTTCCTACCGGCCGAACGCATCGGCGTCAACGGATTGGCGGATGGGACTGGCTCTGCGACGATGGCGCGGGAGTGCTTCGCCTAACGTTCGGCTGCCACGTGCGCCCGGACATCACCACCCCGCCACCTACGACCAAGGAGTGCCCTGGCGCGCACCGGAACCTTGCCGGTCACCGCCGCCCTGCCGGGTCAGGTACGAGGCTTCCGCCGGCCATTGGGCGCCGGGCGGGGCCCCGTCCAGCGGCGGGTCACGGGAAGTCGTCGGGCTTGGTGTCCGGCAGCGAAGCCAGCAGCTGGGCGGCCAGCCGCCGAACCGTGCCGTCGTCCTCCTGGTGGGCGAGCCGGACGAGCACCTCCCGGGTCCGGCTGTCCCCCCGGTAGTGACGGGTCAACGCGAGCAGCGCGGTGCGGCGGATCTCCCAGTCGTCGTCGTCCGCCAGCCGCAGCAGCAGTTCCCGTACCCCCATCCGGTCGGCCAGCGTGGCTCCCAGCTGTTCCACGGCCCGGCGCCGGACCTCCAGGTCCGGGTCGTCGCGGACCAGCCCCACCAGCAGTACCCGAACCTCCGGATCGGCCCCGAAGTGCTCGCCGAGCGCGGCGGCGATGCGGGCGCGGATCGCCGGGTCCTGGTCGGCCAGGCGGCGCATCAGCCGGAGCGTCACCGCCATGGACGCCGAGCCCCGTTCGGTCAGGCAGCGCACCGCCGCGTCGAACACGGCCGGGTCGGTGTCCGACTCGACGCATTCCAGCAGCACGTCGGTCACCACGTCGGGGCTGCCGAACGCGCACAGGGCCTGCACGGCGGCCAGCCGGATGCCGGCGTAGCTGTCTCGGCGGGCCCGCCGGCACAGCGTCTCCAGCAGGCCGTCGGCTTGGCCGTGGCGGGCGAGTGCCTGCGCGGCGGCGCGCAGCACGTTCGGGTCGGGGTCGCGGCTGACCTGCTCGGCGAGGCATTCGCGCACCTCGGGGTCCGGTGGCTCGCCGAGGTGGGTCAGGCTGCGGGTGACCCGCAGCCGGACGATCGGGTCCCGCTCCTGGGAGGCCCGGCTGATGAGCAGGTCGCGAGTAGCGTGGCCGAGCAGCGGCCGGCCGGTGAGCAGGTCGACCGCGGCGAGCCGGACGCTCGCGGTCGGGTCCCGGCGGGCTCGTTCCAGCAGCAGTTCCCCGGTGCGGTGGTCCGGGTAGGCCTCGGCCAGGGCACGCACCGCGGCGAGGCGCACGGTCGCGTCGTCGTCGGCGCGCGCGGCGTACGCCGCTACGGTCCATCCGGTGTCGTCCGCGCGGTCCTGGTCGAGCAGTGCGGTGACCGCTGCGGCCCGCACGGACGCGTCCTCGTCCTGCTCGATCTGGTCGACCAGCCGGGCTCGGCAGCGCCCCTCCGGATCGGGTACGAGCGCCAGTCGCTGCACGGCGACCGCGCGCAGCCGTGCGGAGGAGGCCGAGCAGGCCAGTTTCAGCAGCAGTTCGGTGCCGTCGGGGCTGGGCCCGCCGGGCAGGAGTTCGGTGACCAGGCTGCGCCGCACCTCGTCCGGGGCGTCGCTGGCGACCCGCTCCAGCGCCCGTGTGCGGGCCGTGTCGGCGTGCTCGGGCAGTGCGAGCAGGCCTTCCAGCGCGGACTGGACCACTGCGGGGTCGGTGTCGGTGTCCAGTAGTCGCTGCAGCGTCGCGGGTACGTCGGGCAGGTCGGCGCAGCGGGCGGCGAGGACTCCCACGGCGGCGCGCCGCACGGTGGTGGCGGGGTCTTCGGTGGCCCTCGCCAGCACCTGGCGGACGTCCTCGGACAGCTCGGCCCGGCCGCCGAGGGACTGCACGGCGAGCGAGCGTACCGCGGGGTCGGGTGATTCGGTGAGGTCGCGCAGCACGTCGACGAGCTCGGGGTCGGCGCTGAAGTGTGCGACCAGAGCCCGGACGGCCGCCTGCCGTACGGCGGTCGACACTTCCGCCTGTGCCTGGGCGAGGAGCAGGTCCCGGCAGCGGCGGCGGCTGGGGCTGGTGGTGTCCAGCCGGCCGGCGGCCTCGGCCAGTCCGGCGACCATGGTGAGGTGGGCCTGCCGTTCGCGGCCCTGCCCGAGTTCGCGGACCAGCAGTTCCTCCAGCTGTTCCTCGGCGGTGGACAGCACCGCGGCGATCCGGGTCGCGAACGCGGAGCCGGAGCGCCAGCTGGTGCGCACTCCGCGGCGGCGGTACCAGTGCAGGAAGGCAGCCCGGCCGGGCCAGTGCGGGCCGAGCGCCCGGATGGAGGACAGCAGTTCCTGTTCGGTGAGTTCCACCAGGTTGGGGTCGTCGGCGGAGATGCCGTGTTCGACCAGCAGCACGATCTGGCCCAGCACGGCGTCACCCGCGCCGGCCAGCTCGGCCGGCTGGGGCGCTTCCGCCACGCACTGCGCGGCCAGCACCAGGTTCCATGGTGGGCCGGTGAGGTTCAGCGGCGGCCAGGGTTGGTTGACCTCGGTGGCGAGGAGGGTGACCAACTCGTTGGCGGTCGGGGCGGGCAGCGCGCTGGCGACCAGTCGGAGCACCTCCCGCCAGGACGGGTCGGCCCAGTGCTCGCGGAACAGCGCGCGCAGCTGGTCGAGGCCCCAGGCGTCCGGATCGTGCTCGAACCTGTCCACGATCTCCTCGGCACAGAAGAACTCCAGGAACGTGCGGTGCACGAACCCGAAAAGTCGCAGGCCGTACCGTTCCAGGATGAAGCTTCGCTGGCGCAACTTGTCGATCATCGAGTAGGCCATGGCGAGCGCCCGCTCGTTCTCGAATCCGTAGAAGTCGACCAGGTGGTCTCGGAAGATGCGCGCCAGTTCGTCGGATTCGATGTAGTTTCCTGCCGGTCCGGACTCCCGGAACTGCATCCGGAACGCCAGGTGGCGCAGCAGCCGCCGCTTCGCCTGCGGGTCCAGCGGCGGTACGTCGCCGTGGCTTTCCCGCAGTTGTTTGGTCACGTCCCATTCGGAGATCAGCACGTCGGTGACGTGGGCGTAGAGCCGGCGCCGGTTGCGTGGCAGTGGGTGGCCCCGGCCGACGATCGCCATGAGCATCAGGAGCAGCGGGTTGCCGGCGATCTCGTGCATGGCTCGGGACCTGCGCACCACGTCGAGGATCTGCCGCCGCTGCCGGTCCGCCTCGGCCGGCGGGGTGGGCATGACGTAGCGGTACCAGTTGCCGAGGAAGCGGGCGATCCGTTCGTCGTCGAGGTCCTCGAGGGTGAAGTGGTCGAAGCCGGCGTTGGCGAAGGTGTGTCGCAGGTATCCGGCTGCCCGTGAGGTGACCACCGTCCGGACGCCGGGGTATTCGTTGGCGAATGTGGCGATCTGTGCGGCGACCTCCTCGCGCTGGGCCGGGTCAAACACCTCGTCGAGGCCGTCGAACAGGAACAGTGCCTGGCCGCCCTGGCGCAGGTACGACTCCAGCACGTCCTGGTCGATCCCGGCGAGTCCCTGCTGGTGGCGGTGGCCGACGTAGTCGAGCAGGCCGTCGCACCGGCCGTCTCCGCAGTGCACGGCGTACGAGCGCAGCTCGATCAGGACTGGCAGGTAGCGGTCCAGCGCGGCCAGTCGGGGCTCGACGCAGGCGCCGGCCAGTGCCAGCGCCAGATAGCGTGCGGTCGCTGACTTGCCGGAGCCGGGGTCGCCGAGCAGCACGATAGCCCGCCGGCTCGGATCGCACACCACGTCGAACAGGGCGAGTGCGTCCTTGGCCGCGTACTCCTCCCAGAGCCGCTCCACTTCCTCCGGGTCCACCACGCCGGGCAGGCCGCCCGGGTCACCGTCCGGTGTGGAGCCGGCCCAGCGCCACCACGCGAGGGGCATTTCCGGTCGGGCGTCCTCGTGTACCCGCGGTTCCACGAACACCTTCGGCAGGCCGACCGTGAGGTATCCGATGGTGGGTCGTGGCGACACCCCGTCCAGGGGCACCGCCTGGTAGCGCAACGCCAACTGCTTGTAGTAGTGGTTGCGTACGGCCTCTGGCAGGTGGGTGTCGGGGTCGGCGGGTTCGCGGGCCGGGGAGCGGCCGCTGCGCACGTCGGCCAGCGCCACGGTGACCTTGGCGGACAGGTCGTCCACACTGGAGAAGAAGGCGCACAGGTGGCGTTCCTTGAGTTCCCGGCGCAGCGCGACGACCTGCTGCCAGTCGGCGTCCCGGTCGATCATGTCCACCGGCCACGGCGTGTCCTCGGCGAGCAGGAAGATCAGGCAGGGTTTCCCGGCGGCGAGGGCCTCGCGGTATTCCAGTTCGGTGATGGAGGATTCCTGGCCGGGCGGCCGGAACCCGTACCGCCAGGCGAACAGCCCCACGTAGAGGTCGCAGCGGCGTACGTCGGCCAGGCAGCGTTCCAGGGGTGGCCTGATGTCGGCGCCGTACGCCTCCATGGCAACGTCCTCGATCTCGAGGCGACGTGCCACGGCGTGCACGGCAGCGCGATATTCCAGCAGGTCCTTTTGGGTGGCCGAAATGTAAACCTTCATGAACGGCAAACTCCAGGGGGTGGCTGGGGACCGCACCATTGAAAATATCAGCCGACGTCACATCCCTCCGACCCGTGAACGCCCGGCAACCCCCGCCACGCATGGGATTCCCGCCAGGGAGGGGCTTATGATGGCCACTGGACAGATACGGGCCCGGAACGGGCGGAATCCCGTGCCCACGGGTGTTTCGGCATTTCCCGCACGGGTCCGTGTCGGTGCGGGTCACGGCGGCGTACGTCAATCACCATGGGACCGCATTCCGCGGGCGACCGCGGACCGGTGGCGGCGATGCGGAGGAAGCCATGCTCACGGTGGGTGAGGTGCACACCAGCCTGCTGCAGCACAGCACTGCGCTGGCACAGGAGCAGAGCGCCGAGGTGCTCAGCCTGGTCGAGGGCGAGGCCGTGCTGACGTCGCGGCGCCCGTCGCTCTACGCGGTGTCGCCCGACGTGCGCACCGGCGTGGACTGTTGGCTGCCCAGCGCCAAGAAGCGCCAGCTACGCGGCGTGGGCGCGGTGGTCACCCGGGCCATCATCACCGGCGGCCGGATCGGGCAGGCGTCCTCGGTCATCCAGGTCGTCCCCGGGGAGCGCCGCCAACCGTGGTCGCACTACCTGGCCAGTCCCGGCGTCCTGGAGACGGTCGGGAAGCTGGACGCCGCGGACCTGGCGGCGGGCTTCCTGCACGGCAACGCCGCCGACGTGCTGAACCTGGAGGCGATCACCGGCCGGGTGCTCGACGGCGTACAGATGTCCGACCTGCTGGACCGGCGCCCGCCCCTGCGCGCGGCGCGCACCCGGCTGCGCTGGACCGCGCGGGTCGCCGAACGACCGGACCAGGTCTCCTCGGCGGTGGTCACCGTGGACTCCCCGACGCTGCGCACGGTCGAACTCGTGGTCGGCCCGCAGGATGTGCCGGCCGCCGTGGCCGGCCTCTGCGAGGATCTCGCCCTGCACGACTGGCTGCTCACCATGCTGTCCGCCGTCGTGGAGGCCGCGGTGACCCGATCGGTCTCCGGGCAGGAGCACATCGAGCGGCTGCGGCCGGTGCTGGAGCACCTGCTGCACCTGTGGCTGCCCGGCGCACGGGTGGACCCGCGGCTACGGCCGATCTGGGACCGGCTGGAGCAGGTGCCCGGGTTCAGCCGGCAGTGGAAGTCGTCGGTCAACTGGATCCGGGATCAGATCAGCGTGAGCAACCAGGCCCTGCTGCGCGACCTGGCCGGCCGGGTGGCGGTCAACCAGCCGTGCCCACGCTGACGGCGCTCACTCGCCGATGAACACGTAGCTCAACCGGTCGACCAGCTCGCTGGGCAGCTGCAGGCCCTCCCCGCCGGCCCGCTTGGCGATCTGCCGGGCGACCGGCGGGGGCACCGCGACCTGACCGAGGATGGTCCGCACGGCGAGCTCCACCGGCAGGTACCGGGTGTCCATCAGGGTCAGCGTGCGATACGCGCAGAACGGCGCGGCGACCGGGTTCAGCTGGACGACCGACGGCAGCTCGTCCCAGTCGGTGGGCAGTTCGCCGGCAAGCCGGCACGGCTGCGTGATCGTCTCACCCCGGTGCCGTAGCACGCCCAGCCGAGTCATCTGCCAGACCGAGGCGAGCAGCGCGCAGGCCCACACCCGCGTGTTCGGCTCGTCGGACCACAGCTCGACGTCGACGAAGATGGAGTGCTGGGGGTCGCCGGACTGCACCGGCGGGGACCACGGCAGTGGCAGGGTCATCGCCGGCGCGTCGACGTGCCCGGGCGAGCGCTTACCGTTGGACAGCCAGCCCGACTCGCTCAGCGGCGGGCGGCTCCCGTTGGTGTGCCGGGGCGGCTCCACCACCAGCGTGTCGACCACCAGTTGGGCCAGCTCGACTCCGTCGTGCCGGGCGAAGCTGGACTCCCGGGCCACGTAGTCCACCGTCAGGCCGTGCTCCGCCGCGGCGCTCTGCACCTGCGGGATCACCTCGCGCGGGGTGCCGAACCGGTGGAAGTAGTCGTCCACCAGGAAGCAGGTGCTGATCCGGGGCTGCCGGTTCGGCGGCAGTCCTCGTCGGGCCAGCGCCGGGATCGCCCCCGCCCAGTCCGCGATCCGCTCGAACTTGCGCCGCAGCTCGTGGCACCCGTCGCCGAAGTCCTCCGCGTAGAAGTGCCCCAACTCCACCGACAGATGCGAGTACGCCACGCTCTCCGTACGACGCACCGCAGCCGCCTCCTGGAACCTGACATCCACGCCGATCACGCGGTCTCCCATGCCGTTTCGTCGAAGAGCTTCTCGGTCAGATCCACGAAGGCGTCCACGGTCTTGGCGTTCGCGATCTTGGTCTGCACGTCGTGGTCCGAGATGAGCTGCTCACGCCACTGCAGCAGGGGATCCAGCGGCACCGCACCGAGCAGTGTGGTGCGCCCAACGCCCCGCCGTCGGGCCAGCTCCGACAGTTCCGCGTCGCACTTGCGCAGAAAGGCCTGCTGCGCGAGGTCGAGGTGGCCGACCTCGGGACCGCGCGAATCGATCACCGCGGTGCGGATGAACCGCAACGACTCCCGCAGCCGCTCCGGCTCGTGGCCGTACTCCTTGCCCATCGCCAGGATCCCGCCGGCCTCGAAGGCCAGGTCCGCGGCCGCCGTGACGTGCTGGGGGGTCCACCGGTGGAAGACCAACCAACGAACGGTCACCTTCCGCAGGGTGGGCGTGGCGGTCGCCGCCAGCGCGATCTGGCTGGCGTAGGACCGGCCGGCGCTGAGGTCCACCAGCGTCAGGTCGAACTCCTCCTCCAACCGGAGGAAGAGCTCGGCGCAGCGCTTGGCGATGTCGTTGGTGAAGCCGAACTCGCTGCCGTTGCGCTGTCCGGGCAGCAGCACCAACGGACCGGACCCGATGGGCCGCTGCCGCAGGCTGGCCCGCTCCGAGGTGCCCCACACGTCCAGCTGCTCCGGCGACGGGATCTCCCCGCGCAGGTACCGATGCAGGCCGCCGCCGTTCGGCCCGGCGCCCTCCACCCCGTTGACCGCCTGCGGGATCTGGAACGTGATGCCGGCCGTCGGCGAACCGAAGTCGTAGTCCAGGTAGCAGGTGGGGCGGCCGGACAACGCACTGCGGTAGGCGATGTTCGCCGCGGTCACCGAACGCCCGGTGCCGCCCTTGTGCGACGTGACGAAGACCAGCATTCAGATCCCCTCGCTGGCTTTCTGCTGCCCGGTGGTGATGTCGTTGAGCAGCAGCAGCAGGGTGTTCGCCAGAGCGGCCGCCGTGCCGGGCCGTTCGTCCACCAGCGTCTGCGCCCGGCGCAGGCTGGCCCGGATGCTGCGCATGCTGCGCTGCATCGCCTCACCGGCGAACGTGCCGCGCATCAACTCGCGGTCGAACAGGTACTCGGCCTCGTCGATGAGATCCTGCGCGTACGCGGCGAGCCGGCCAGCTCGTGGGAACGGCCGCTCCCAGAGCAGCTGACCGGCGCTGACCAGGGCCTGCACCACCCGCTCGGTCAGATACCAGGAGGGTGCGTCCGGCTTCGGCGCCAGCCCGGGGAAGGCACCGCCGGCGTGGTCCCACAGCCCGCGGTGCCGGCCGTCCGGGATACGCCGCAGCAGCAGGTGCTCCCACACCTCGTCGGCAAGTTCGAGCAGCTCGCTGCGCTGCCGGGCGTTGCTCAGCAGACCGGCGACGGTGGCCGCCCGCTGCAGCAGCACCGTGGAGAACTCGTTGACGTTCCACGTCATGATCGGCTTCGACGTGTCGTCGTTCAGCGTCACCCGCTTGCCCGGCGCATGCACGATCAACGCCGGCTCGTCGGGCGAGGCACGCCGGGTGATCCGCGACCGCTGCGCCAGCTCCACGAGCACCGCGGCGATCCGCCCGAGCTCCTCGTCGGCGCCGCGCCCACCGGCGAGCAGTCCCTTCACCGCCAGCGACGTGGCCTGCAGGGTGTAGTAGTCGGTGCGGTCACCGTCAGTCGTCCGCCACGGGATGTCCTCGATGGGCCACCGCCGCCGGTTGCCGAAGGTCGCCACCGTCGCCCAGTAGGTGCGGGTCAGCTCCCAGCGCAGTTGCAGTGCCCGGGACAGCCGCTGCTGCTCCTCGTTGAGCAACCCGAGCAGGCGGGTGCGCTCGGAGTTCAGGTCTTCGATGGCGTCCATCGCGATGACCGTGAAGTAGAGGTAGGGAGCGTTCTCCGCCGAACCCTCGCGCTGCTGGCCGATCGGTTCGGTGGTCGGGACCTCCTCGGCACCGGCGATGGTCCCCCACGACCAGCCGCACTCGAACAGCATCTCGCTGTTGTCCAGGTCCTCGGTCACCCGACCGGACCCGATCACCACGCTGCGCAGGCTGGCCATGGTGTCCCGCAGCTGCTCGCGCAGCGCCGCCACGAGTTCGCGGCGGGGCAGCTCGTCCTGGTTGACCATGTCGCACAGCCGAACGCCGTACTCGTCGGTGGCGGTGAAGACGAAGGTACTGAAGCTGCGCAGCAGCCCCACCATGGCCGCCGTGAGGCGCGCGCTGGCCATCGCCTCGAGGTTGTCCAGTTGCGCCAGCAGGTCGCGCCGCTGGGTGGAGCCACGGTAGACCTTGACGAAACCGATCGTCGCCAGGGTGAGCGTGACAGACACCGCGAACGAGTCGACGATGTCCTGGGAGCGCTGCTCGTCGGTGAGGTCCGGGCCACCCTCCAACGGGTTGAGGTAGCTGCCACCATCGAACAGCGGGGTCCCGGTGTCGTCGGTGTACCGGGTGTAGTAGTCGATCATCACGCCGACCAGCCGACGGGGAATCTCGATCGCACCGCCGATCGGGCCGAGTGCCTCGATGACCTCTTCGTCGGTGCGGTCCGGGTCGTCCAGCGACAGAACCGGGACCTTGGCCGCCGGGAGCAGCAGAGTCAGCAGTTGCTCCGCGTCGCTGATGGAGTTGCTGCCGCTGCGGCCACCCCAGTGCCATTCACCGTCCTGCCAGCAACTGCGTACCGTGGCCCGCCAGATGTCGAGGATCTCCTGGCGCGGCTGTATCCGCATGATCCACCGCCGTCTGCTGTAGTCGTCGACTCGAAACTGCTGGTGTTGCCGTGCGCACGAAGATCCACGATGGTGTGTGCCACCACATCGTATCGGTCGCGTCGAGTACCGCTAGAGCGGCTTCGATGGCCGCGTGTCGGCAACGGGAACCGGTCGTCCAGGTGCGACTCGCGCCCTGATCCGGCGGAACAGTCCACGGCAAGATGTGAGTCCACTTTCGGCGCCATCCCCGTTGGACCCGAGATGAAAGCGAGCCGTCTTCAT
The DNA here is from genome assembly GCF_040642675.1 of Micromonospora sp. NPDC047738. NCBI lineage: Bacteria > Bacillati > Actinomycetota > Actinomycetes > Micromonosporales > Micromonosporaceae > Micromonospora > Micromonospora sp. NPDC047738. The sequence goes on along the minus strand of NZ_JBEYSO010000022.1, from coordinate 82,808 downwards.
CGGAAGTGGCCCTGAACGGCGCAACGCAGCGCATCGACCCAGCCACGCGGCACCGCAACGATCACGCCGCCGCGGACGTGGATCAAGCCCTCGGCCAGCCCGGCCGAGATCAGTGCCCGTTCTTCTCGGCTGCCGCAGCTCGTGACCGCTGCCTGCGCGGGCGTTCCTCCCGGCCGGCCCAACTGCCGCGCACGTGGCCGATGTGCGCCTTGATCAGGCGCTCGAGGCCACGCCGGTCGTTCGCGGCGATGAGATCGAGCATCTGGAGGTGTTCCGCGGCCGACGAGGCCAACTCGCCGTTGGCGGCGAGCCGGGTGAGGCCGTACAACCTCGTCCGGGAGCGCAACTCGCCGACGAGCGAGACCAGGTTCGCGTTGCCCGCCAGTGCGAGCAGCTCCAGGTGGAACACCCGATCCTGCTCGATGTACGCGATCAGATCTTTCTCCTGCGCCGCCTCGACGATCCGTTGCGCGATCGGCCGCAGGCGGGCCAGGTCATCGGCGCCTGCGACGCCAGCCGCCCGGATGGTCATCGGAACCTCGAGAAGCTGCCGGATCTCGGTGATGTTGTCCAGTTCCTCGTCGGAGAGTTCGGTCGGCCGGAAACCCTTGTTGGGCACCGTCTCGACCAGGCCCTCCTTGACCAGGTCCAGCATCGCCTCCCGCACCGGCGTGGGCGACACGCCGAACTGCGCGGCGAGGGCGGGCGCGGAGTAGATCTCCCCGGGGCGCATTTCACCGGCCACGAGGGCCGCACGCAGGGCGTGGGCGACCTGGCCCCGCACGCTGCGCCGCGCCTCGAGCATCGGCAAATGTAACGACTGCGCCATTACTGCACCCCCTCCGCTTGGAGGATAGTTGGACCGGATCCACCGCCTCGCACCACCCGGATCGTGTCGCATCCCCATCTCGGTGCGACCGCCATGGGGACCGGGTGCAGCGCAGTGTAGAACCCCGGCGCGGCCCGCCCCTGCTCCCGGTGGCCGATGCGGGAAGCCCGCTGTCCACCGAGCGGGAGGACGTCGTTCGGCATGCCCCCGGTGTGCGAGCAGATCGCGTGGAACAGCCGCTTGCCGCGCACGTCTCTACCGCCCTTCCGCTACCGGCACCCGGCGGCGGTCGCCTTCTCGGTGGCCTCCCGCACGGCGCGCTGCTGCTCGGCGGTGAGCGGAACCCGCGGCGGCCGGCACGGCCCGCCATACCGCCCGACGACGTCCATCGACAGCTTGATCGCCTGGACGAACTCCGTCTTGGAATCCCAGCGCAGCAGCTGATGCAGCATCCGATAGAGCGGCAGGGCGGTGGCCAGGTCGCCGTTGGCGGCGGCGTTGAACAGCTGCACACTCGCCCGCGGCAGCGCGTTGACGTAGCCCGCGACCCAGCCCCGCGCTCCGGCGAGGCACATCTCCAATGCCACATCGTCAGCGCCGACCAACACGTCGAGGTCCGGGGCCAGCTCGGCGATCTCGTAGCTGCGCCGGACGTCGCCGGAGAACTCCTTGACGCCCACGATCAGGCCCTCGCCGCACAGTTGGGCGAGCAGGGCCGGGGTGAGATTGACCTTGGTGTCGATCGGATTGTTGTACGCCACCACAGGTATGCCGACCTTCGCCACCTCGCGGTAGTGCTCGACGACGGCCTGCTCGTCGGCCCGGTAGGCGTTCGGGGGCAGCAGCATGACCGCCGCGCAACCGGCCTCAGCGGCGTCCTCGGCCCATCTGCGCGCCTCCAACGCACCGTACGCGGCGATGCCGGGCATCACGGTGAAGCCGTCCGGAGCGGCGTCGACCGCCGTACGCACCACGGCGCGTCGCTCCTGCTCGGTCAACGTCTGGTACTCCCCCAGCGACCCGTTCGGGGTCACGCCGTCGCAGCCCTCGGCGGCCAGCCACCGGACGTGCTCCGCGAACCGATCGAGATCGACCTGCAGCCGGTCGTCGAAGGGCAGCGCCGTGGCGACCAGCACCCCGTGCCATGGCTTCAATCGCGCGTGCATCCCGTACTCCCTGTCTTGTGTCGCATCCGTCCGACCGAACCCGGCCTGGATCCCGTCGCCGTCGCTGAAGGCACCACCACAACGGAGGAGCGTACAATGTCACAGTACAACAGCGCAGAAGAAAGACTCCAGCCGTAACGTCGCATAAGGTGCACCTGCCCGACCGCCTCCCCGCACCCGGCGGCGTGACGGTACGCTGCCGCGCCGGCGGAGCACCGGCAGCCGCCTCGTGACCGGACCCGACCGCCGCACGACCAACGCCGCCACCCCGACCTGGTCGTCATCAAGAGCGCGAATCGCAGACACCGCCAACGCCGATGACGCCACCCGAACCGGTTTGCCGGTCACCGGCCTGGACCGATCTCCGATCACCGGCGGGCCCATCGGAGCCGGCAGCGAGAACCTCCTCGTCTCCGACCCGAGGGGCCCGGCCGGGAACGACCTCGCGCTGCTGTCCGATCAGCAGCGGCGCGTCCTGGCCGACCAGCCGCGCGACGACACGACGTTCGGCCGCGTGGTGGACGACCAGCGCGCCGTCCGTCGGGCCCGGGCGCCCACGATCGTGGCCGGTTCGCGTACGCCCGCCCCACGTCGCGCCGGCGCTTCACCGTTGGCGGTGCGGCTCCCCGACGGCGTCGAGCCGCACCAGCACGGCCTGCTCGGGTGCCAGCAGTGGTGGCGGCAGCCCCAGCACCCCGAGCACCCGACCGCCCACGTCGACCGAACCCGATTCGAACCAGGCAGGGTCGGATCGACCAGCCGTGGCGGGCGGGCCGATCTGATCGAGGAGGGTGACCCGGTACGAGCGGTCCGGATCAAGGTCCGGCATCCGCCAAGGGGCGGGCACGGCGTCCACGGACGTGGCCAGCTGCACGTAGGCGAACACCGCGGCCGAGCGGTCCGCCGACACCACCCCGTGCACCCAGGCTGACGGGTCCGGGTGGTCGACGCGGACGACGGTTCCCCCGTGCAGCAGCGGGCGGAGCCCCCGATAGGTGACGATCGCCCGGCGCAACTGCCGTCGCTCCTCGTCGGTGGCGGTGGAGACGTCCCATTCCAGGCCGAGATGGCCGAAGATCGCGGTCGCCAGGCGGAAGGACAGGTCGTGGGTACGCGAGGTGGTGTGTGAACGCGACGGTCCGACGTGCGAACCGATCAGTTCCGGGGGCAGGAACAGCCCCGTCCAACGCTGGATCGCCTGGCGCTCCAGCGCGTCGTTGCAGTCGCTCGCCCACACCCGGTCGGTGTACTCCAGCATCTGCAGGTCGATCCGTGCCCCGCCCGAGGAGCAACTCTCTATCTCCACCCCGGGGTGTCGCCGGCGCAACTCGGCGAGCAACCGGTACACGGCGAGCGTCTGGTCGTGTACCGATGCCAGGCCGTCCTGGCCGGCGTCGACCAGGTCGCGGTTGTGATCCCATTTGAGATACCTGATGTTGTGGTCCCGCAACAAGCTGTCGAGCCGGTCGAGGATGTACCGGTACGCCGCCGGATGCGCCAGGTTGAGGACCTGCTGTCGGCGAATCGTGACCGGCAGCACGCCCGGCGCCGGGCCGAGGACCCAGTCCGGGTGCGACCGGAACAGGTCGGAGTCCGGGTTGATCATCTCCGGTTCGACCCAGAGCCCGAACTCCATGCCCAACGCCTCGACGTGGTCGATCAACGGCCCCAGGCCGTCGGGCCAGACGTCCGGATCGACGAACCAGTCCCCCAGGCCGGCGCTGCTGTGCCGGCGCCCGGCGAACCAGCCGTCGTCGAGGACGAACCGTTCCACGCCGACGTCGGCGGCCGCCTCCGCCAGCGCGCGCAGCCGGGCGTGGTCATGATCGAAGTAGACGGCCTCCCAGGTGTTCAGCACGACCGGTCGCGGCCGGTCCGGCACCGGGTGCTGCGGCCGCGACCGTAGCCACCGATGAAACACCGCGCTCAGGCCGTCGAGACCGGAGGGGCTGTAGGCGGCGTAGATCCAGGGTGACCGGTACGCCTCCCCCGCGGCCAGGATCACCTCGCCGCTGAGCAGCAACTCACCGCCGCCGAGCGTGGATCGGCCGTCGGGCAGACGCTGTGCGTAGGTGAGATGGTTGCCGCTCCACGCAACATGGATGCCCCACACCTCGCCGCTGCGGAACCCGAAGCCTCGGGTGCCGGCCACCAGGCCGATGGTCGCGTCGTGGCCGGTACGGCCGTGTCGGCTCTCCCGAACCCACGCACCCCGGTCGAACGCCCGACGCTGCGGGTGGCGTTCGCGTGCCCACCGGCCGGTGAAGTCGAGCAGCTCGTCGGCGTGCGGCGGCACCGGAAGGGCAACCTCCAGCCCCTCCAACACGTACGCCGTGGTGCCGCGGTTGGTCAGCTCGTGACGCACCCGCGCCAACCCCGACGGCGCCAACTCCACCTCGGTCACCAGCTCCAGGTCGGCGCGGTGATCGACTGCGGTGAACCGGCTCGTACCGCCGGTGACCGCAACGTCGGTCAGTGCGAAGGCCGACGACCAGCATGTTCCCGTGCGGTGCCCGCGCAGACCGGGGCGACCCATGTGTCCGGTGGCCGCCTCGGGCAGCATCGCCAGCGGCACCACCGGGTCGGGCGAGTTCACCGGCAGTGCCTCGCCGAAGCCGAGACCGAGGCTGCGCGCGTCCGCCTCGCTCAGCTCCGGACCCCAGTACCGCAGCACCGTCAGCCCCGGTCCGCTGGCGTCGATGACAATGCTGACGGCGCCGCCGCGCAGGTGCACGACCTCCGGCTTGAGGTCACCGCCCATGGGACTGCCGGCCAGTCAGGAGCTCCGCGGTGCGCGCCGCAGCGGGCTGCGGCTGTTTCGGGGCTGTCGCCCCGGACCTCGGCGTGGCGGTCGCCGCCGGCTGGATCCGGCCGGCCTCGATGTCCTTCGCGTAGTGGCAGGCAACCTGATGCCCCGGCGCGACCATGTGCAGGGCCGGCCGCTCGTCGGCGCAGCGAGTGGGCTGGCGCCACGGGCAGCGGGTGTGAAATCGGCACCCGGCGGGCGGATTGGCCGGCGACGGCAGGTCGCCCCGCAGCAGGATCCGGGTGCGGGCCACTTCGACCGCTGGGTCCGGCACCGGCACCGCGCCCATGAGGGCCTTGGTGTAGGGGTGGGTCGGCTTCCGGTAGAGCGCCTCGGACGGCGCTTGCTCGATGATCGATCCCAGGTACATCACCGCCACCGTGTCGCTGATGTGCCTGACCACTGCGAGGTCGTGGGCGATGACCAGATAGGTCAGCGAGAACGTCTCCTGCAGTTGCTTGAGCAGGTTGATCACCTGTGCCTGGACGGAGACGTCCAGCGCGGACACCGGCTCGTCGGCGACGACCAGCTTGGGGTTCAGCGCCAGGGCCCGGGCGATCCCGATCCGCTGGCGCTGACCGCCGGAGAACTCGTGCGGGTAGCGGTTGAGTGCGGTCGCCGGCAGTCCCACCACGTCCAGCAGGTGCCGGATGCGTCGCGCGTGTTCCGTTGATCCGCCTGGGATCTTGTGGGCGCGCAGCGGCTAGGTGAGCAGTGACTCGACGCTCTGCCGAGGGTCCAGACTGGCCATCGGATCCTGGAAGACCAGCTGGAAGTTCCGCCGTGACGAGCGCAGCCGCCGTTCGCTGAGCCCGAGGAGGTCCTCGCCGTCGAGGGTGACGGTGCCGCTGGTCGGTTCGATGAGCCGGGTGACGGCGCGTGCGAGGGTGGACTTGCCGCAGCCGGACTCTCCCACCAGGCCGAACGTGGTCCCGGCCGCTACGTCCAGGTCCACGCCGTCCACGGCCTTCACGGAGCCGTGCTGGCGGCGGAAAAGTGTTCCGCCGCGGATCGGGAAGTGGACCTTGAGATCGCGTACCTGAAGCAGGCTCATTCGGCGCCTCCCTCGTGACGTCCCGCGGCGGCGGGGTGTGCCGCCGGCTGCAGCGGGCGTGGACAGCGGACCTCGCGCGGCGGGAAGAGGCTGAGCTCCTGCACCGGCGGTGCCGCGCCCAGGCACGCGTCGACGGCATGGTCGCAGCGGGGTTGGAACGCGCAACCGCGATCCCAGGGCACGACGTCCCGCACCGAGCCGCGGATGGTGTGCAACAGGCCGCCCCGCTCGCCGTCCATCCGGGGTATCGAGCGCAGCAGACCGTCGGTGTACGGGTGGGCGGGCTGCCCGAACAGGCCGCCGGCCGGGGCGGATTCCACGATCCGGCCCGAGTACATCACGTGCACCCGCTCGCACAGTCCGGCCACGACCCCCAGGTCATGCGTGATCATCACCAGCGCCGAGCCGCTCTCCTCGACGAGGTCACGCAGCAGGTCGAGGATCTGCGCCTGGATGGTCACGTCGAGCGCCGTGGTGGGCTCGTCGGCGATGAGCAGCCGAGGTCGGCAGGCGATCGCCATAGCGATCATGACCCGCTGCCGCATCCCGCCGGACAGTTGGTGTGGGTACTCCCGAAGCCGGCGCGCCGGGTCCGGGATGCCGACCCGGTCGAACAGGGCCTGGGCATCTTCTCTGGCCTCGGCGGCCGACCTGTCACCGTGCCGGACGATCACCTCGACGAGTTGCCGCCCCACGGTGACCACCGGGTTGAGCGACGTCATCGGGTCCTGGAAGATCATGGCCACGTCCCGGCCCCGGACGTCGCGCATCTGCCGGGCGGACAGGGACAGCAGGTCCTGGTCACCGAGCATGATGCTGCCGGTCACCCGCACGTTCCGCGCCGGCAGCAACCGCATGATGGCCAGTGACGTGACGGACTTGCCGGAGCCGGACTCGCCGACGATCCCCACCGACTGCCCCGCCTCGACGTCGAAGGTCACGCCGTCGACGGCCCGCACCGGCGGATGTCCGGGCCGGGTGAAGGTGACCGTGAGGTCCCGTACGCGCAGGAAGCTCATCCTGTTCACCGCCGTAGCTTGGGGTCGAGTGCTTCGCGCAGCGACTCGCCGACGAGGGTGAAGCCGAGCGCGGCGAATACGATCGCCAGCCCTGGGTACAGCGCCAGTTGCGGGGCGGAGGTCAGCGCGACCTGGGCGTCGGTCAACATGCGTCCCCATTCCGGCGCCGACGGGTCGCTGCCGGACAGACCGAGGAAGGCCAGGCCCGCTGCCTCGACGATGGCCAACGCGAGGGTCAGGGTGCCCTGGACGATCACCGGGGTGAACGAGTTCGGCAGCACGTGGCGGAAGACGATGCCGGCCCGGGAGATGCCGAGTGAGCGCGCCGCCAGCACGTAGTCGGCGGCGCGTTGCCCGAGCATCTCACCGCGCAGCAGCCGCGCGAAGATCGGCACGTTGACCACCGCGATGGCGATCATCACCGAGGTCAGGCTCTGCCCGAGCAGCGCGGCGACCGCGATGGCGAAGAGCAGGCCCGGTACGGAGAGCATGATGTCGACCAGCCGCATGACCAGCACGTCGACCCAGCCGCCGAAGGCGCCCGCGAGCAGCCCCAGGAACACCCCGACGGTGGCGCCGATCGCCAGTGACACCACGCCGATCAGCAGCGACTGTCGAGCCCCGTGGACGAGCCGGGAGAAGACATCGCGGCCCAGCGGGTCGATGCCCAGCCAGTGCTCGGCCGAGGGCCCGGGGTATCCGCCGGGCCGGACCTGGGACAGCCACGAGTTGTCCTTCGGCGAGTACGGCGCGATCCACGGCGCGAAGACGGCGACCGCGACGAACACCAGGATCAGCGCGAACCCGACCATCGCCATCGGACTTCGCACCAGCCGGCGCAGGGCCTCACCGCGTAGGCCACGCGCCGGGGCCGGCTCGCCGACCACCGCGTCCACGCCCGCCGGCCCGGCTGGTTCCCCGGGGCGAGCTTGCTCCGCGATGCTCACGACACCCTCACCCGCGGATCGAGCAGTCCGTAAACAAGATCGACGATCATGTTGATGAGTACGTAACTCACGGCAATCACCAAGATGAAACCCTGAATGGTCGGGAAATCGCGTGCGACGATGCCGTCGGCCATGAACTTCCCGACGCCGGAGAAGGCGAACACCGTCTCGGTGAGGACGGCTCCGGCGAGCAGGACGCCCATCTGCAGGCCGATGACGGTGGTCACCGGCAGCATCGAGTTCCGCAGGACGTGCCGGCGGGTCACCGTGCCGGGCAGCAGGCCCTTCGCCTCGGCGGTGCGCACGTAGTCCTCGTGCAGGACGTTGACCACTGAGGCGCGGGTCATCCGGACGATCACGGCGAGCGGTATCGAGGCCAACGCGATCGCTGGCAGGATCAGGTGGATCAGGGCATCCCCGCTCGCCGGCAGGTTGCCGGTGAGGATGCCGTCGAGGACGTAGAAGCCGGTGGGATGATCAGCGCTGGCGCGCGGATCCGCCCGGCCCGCCGTCGGCAGCCAACCGAGCTGGACGGCGAAGACGAGCTTGAGCAGGTACGCCAGGAAGAAGATCGGGACGGTCACCCCGAGCAGCGAACCCGAGACCAGCACGTTGTCCAGCCAGGTCCCGTACCGGCGAGCGGCCATGTAGCCCAGCGGAATGCCCACCGCGACGGCGATGACGAGCGCGGCGACGGCGAGCTCGATCGTGGCCGGGAATCGGCGTGCCATCTCCTCGATGACCGGCCGCCCGGTCTGCAGGGACGCGCCGAAGTCCAGCCGGACCGCCCGCCCGAGGAACTGGAGGTACTGTTCCCAGAGCGGGCGGTCCAGGCCGAGCTGCGCCTCGATCTGTTCGATGGCCGCCGGTGTCGCCTTCTCCCCGAGCAGGGCCTGGGCAGGCCCACCCGGGAGCGCGCGGACCCAGGCGAACAGCAGGATCGACAACCCCAGCAGGATCGGGATCAGCTGAAGCAGCCGTCGAACGACAAAGCGAAGCACGAGATCATCAGCCTTCGATCTTCACGAGCTTGAAGTACTCGAGGCTCACCGGTGACGGCTGGTAGCCGGTCACGTTCTTGCCTAGGGCCAGCAGCGGCCGGTTGTGCACGAACGGCACGCCGGGGATGTAGTCGAAGATGAGCTGGTTGGCCTCCTCGTACAGCTTCTGGCGGGCGGCCTGGTCGGTCTCGGTCAACGCCTTCTTGAGCAGCCCCTGGATGTTGGGCTCGGTCAGGTTGAACTGCGGGGTGGTCTCGCGGAAGAAGGTGCCCACGAAGTTGTCCGGGTCGGCGTAGTCGCCGCTCCAACCGAGCAGGAAGAGCTGTCCCTTCCCGTCCGCCTGGATGTTCTGCAGGTAGTCCGGCGTCCACGGGACCGTCTTCGGGACGATCGTGAAGCCGACCTTCTCCAGGTCCGCGGCGAATGACTCGTAGACCGCCTGCGGGTTCGGCATGTACGGACGCGACACGTTGGCCGGGTACCAGAACTCCAGCTTCAGGTCTTTCTCCCCCGACTCGGCGATGAGCTGCTTGGCCTTGTCCGGGTCGTACTCGTAGCCCTTGATGCTCTTGTTGTAGCCCCACTGCGACGGCGGCAGGAACTGGTTGGCCACCTCGGCGCCCTCGGGGTACGCCGCGGACAGCAGGCCCTGGCGGTTCACGGCGTGCGCGATCGCCTCGCGGATTTTGTGGTTCTTCAGCAGCGGCACCTTCTGGCTCATGCCGATGTACCCGACGTTGAAGGCCGGGCGCTCGACCACCTGGCCGACGTCCTTGACCGCCTGGATGTCGGCCGCCGCGACGCCCTCGTAGGCGTCGATCTCGCCAGCCTGCAGCGCCTGCATCCGCGCCGTGGCGTCGGCGATCGGCCGGAAGATGATCTCGTCCAGCGCCGGCTTGCCCTCGCGGTAGTTCTCGTTGGCCGCCAGGACCAGCCGCTCGCCACGGTCCCAGCTCACGAACTTGAACGGTCCGGTACCGGCGACCACCTTGGTGCCGAAGCCGCCGGTGTAGGCGATCGAGTCACCGCTGACGGCGAGGTCGGTCCCGCCCTGCTCGATCGCCTTGGGGCTGGCGATGGAGAAGGCCGGCAGCACCAGGCCGGACAGCAGTGCCGAGGACGGCTCCTTCAGGCGCAGCGTCACCACCGAGTCCTCGGTGGCCTCACAGGAGCCGTAGCGGCTGGTCTTCGGCGCGGCTTCGTTGTCCTGGGTGGCGAAGCCGCCGAAGATCGTCTGCCAGTAGTACGAGATGTCGCCGTTCTGCTGGGCGCCCTTGAAGTGGTACCAGCGGTCGAAGTTGTAACAGACCGCCTTGGCGTTGAACGGCTCACCATCGTGGAACGTGACGCCCTTGGCCAGGTTGAAGGTGTAGCTCAACCCGTCGTCGCTGACCTTCCAGTCGGTGGCCAGCGACGGGACGACCTCGGTCGTGCCCGGCTTCAGAGCCACCAGCGTCTCGTAGACCTGGAAGATGACGCGGAAGGACTCGCCGTCGGACACGTACGCCGCGTCCAGGGTCTTGGGGTCCTCGGAAGCGCCGAAGACGAAGGTCTTGCGATCTCCGTCCCCGGTCGATTTGGCCCCATTGCACGCGGTGACTGCGGCGAGCAGCCCCACGCTGGCCGACAGGACGACTATCCGCCCGACCTTGCCGTACACACGCATTATCTCCTCCTTGGCTGTCCGTCGCACGGGCCGCTGGGCACGCTCGGACCTCCCCTGTGGAACAGCAGAGAGCGCTCGTGCCGGGACGGTTGTCGCCCGACGCGGGACCCCGAGGTCCCGGCGGGCGTGAGGCGTGGCGGACGGGTGGTCACCGCGAACATGTCGAGGGTGCGGAGCACCTTCTGGGGCTGAGCTTTGCCACGGAGACTAGTCACCGAATCCGGCTGGTGCAATGTACAATTGCAACCTCGTTTCTCAATCGTGACCCCGAACTCCGGGGTCGCACCCCCGTCGATCGCCACAAGCGACAAGCCCCCCGTGCGACCACTCCCGTCCATGAGCGACCCCGGCCGCCAACGCTGGTGCGCCGGGACCCACCGAGCCACCGCAGGGAGGACCGCCGTGTCCTGGAGACCACGACCAACCCGACGGCGCTGGACGACCATCGTCCTGGCCGCACTCACTGCCAGCACCCTTGTCGCGCCGCAGACGGCCGGCGCCACGCCACCACCGGCTGCAGCCGGCGCGCCGGCGATCGTTCCGCTCGACCCGCAGAACTGGGACAACCAGTACGACCTCACCTGGGACGACTTCGTCCCCGTCCCCGGGACGGACTGGAGCGATCCCGCCCGCCAGCCCTCGGTAAAGAGGTGGAAGGCCGCACTCGTCGTCCTCGACTACCCCAACATGCCGTTCCAGATCAGCCAGGCACCGGGCTCGACGGTCTTCGGCAACCCGATCGGCGTCGGCAACGTGCCACGCGACGACGTCGCGGAGTTCTACCGCGACCTGCTCAACAAGCCCGGGCCACTGAACCACGGGCAGACGCTGAACTCCTACTGGATGGAAGTCTCGTACGGCAAGTACGGCATCGACCTCGACGCCTTCGGCTCCTACCGGCTGCCCCGCAACCACTTCGAGTACGGCAACTCCCCGTACGGCAACGCGAGCAGCTGCCCGCCCAAGTTCACCTGCAACGGAAACTTCACCCAGGACGCCCGCAACGCCTGGATCGCCGACGTCGGCCAGGCCGTCGCCAACTCCTACGACCAGGTCTTCTACATGGGTGCCGGCCTCGACGAGTCGACCGCCTGGCAGGTGTTCGGCGAAATGATGTTCCAGTCCCCCGAGGACGTGCCGGACGAGTTCGGGCCACCGCGGGAGTTCGACCCGGACGGCACCATGAAGAACTGGATGCCGACCCGGTACATCCCGTGGACCTCCTGGGCGGCCGGCTCGTTCACCTGGGCCAGCGCCGGCAACCGGTCCGCCAACATGGCGGAGTCGTCCGGCACCGCCGGTTACGCGCACGAGTTCAGCCACCTGCTCGGCATCGGCGACAACTACAACGGCGCGTTCGCGGTACCCGCGCAGCGGACCTTCACGGGACAATGGGACATGATGAGCCAGGGGTCCTGGAACGGCCCCACCGGCATGCACACCCGTTGGAAGGTGCCCGCCGACGGAGGATCAACCGTCGGCCCCCACCACAACCTCCGCAACAAGCTGCAACTTGGCATGATCACCACGAAGGACATCGTCGACCTCAGCCGGGACGGGCTGGCGAAGTCGGGAGTCGTGATCGCCAAGGTCAGGGCCCGGGCCGTCGGCCCACTCGCCGACGAACTACTCGGCGTACGGATCACGCTCGACGGTGCGCGTCCGGTCGACCGGACACCCTCATGTCACCCGTCCACGGGCGGGCTGAACTGCGCAGGAAACAGCGACTACACCGCCTACACCATCGAGACGGTGCAGCAGATCGGCGTCGACTCCTTCATCCCCGGCAACGGGGTGATCATCAACAAGACGAAGCCGCAGGCCACCAGCTGCGGCACCGCCACGTGCTTCGCCTGGACCGTCGACCCCAAGCCCGAGGACATCAACATGGTGGACTTCTATCAACCGGACGGCACGCCACGCATGGTGGTGCCGGGTGACCCGCGACAGCTCAACGACGCCACCTTCAACGCGGGAACCAACTCCGGAACCGAGTACGAGTGGTTCGACCGGGACAACCGGCTGCACTTCTACATCATCGACCTCTCGGTCGACGCCGACGGCATCCGGACCTACACCGTGGGCATACGCTCCCTCGACGGCGCCGGGCCGCACCAGCGAGGCGTCCGAATCGACGCCGGCGAGGCCGGACGGCACACCCCCGGAAAGGCCGCCACCTGCACCTTCCAGCTGAACAACACCGGCCAGGCAGCCGACATCGACCGCACGGTGCACCCCAGCGACGTCAGCGACAAGGTGCGCGGCGACGTCTACCGGCTGTCGGTCGAGTCGTCCGCGTCAGGCTGGCGCGCGGAACTCTACAACGAACTCGCCACCGCGCAGTTCGGGCAGAGCGTGACAGTGCCGGTCTACGTCACCCGCGTCCCGGGGGCGGCGAACAACACCACCGTGACACTGAGCGCCGTATCCGAAAGTGATCCGACCGCTCGGTCGACCAGCACCTGCACAGTCACCCCCGCGGACACCGGCCGCCACGTCTGACCGCCGGAAGCTGACGGGTGGGTGGCGGGCCTGCCACCCACCCGTCGGCCGGCCCCGGCACTGAGAGGGAACCGATGAACCCACCACGAGCGCTCCTGCTCGGCACCGCCATACTGACCGCAACATTCGCCAGCGGCTGCTCCGACCCGCCCGCCGCGTCCGTCAAGACCCAGGTCATCCGCCTGACCGTGCCCGACTGGAACCTGCGCCCGCCCGGCACCAGTTGCGCCGGGGCCGGGCCCTACCGCTTCGCCCACGCCGAGGCGCCGTTCGTCATCAAGGACGGCAACGGCCGCGAGGTCGCGCGGGGCAAGCTCCCCACTGGGACTTCCGAAAAGGCGATGGACGTCGACTTCAGCAAGGTCAAGCGCGAGCCGACGCTCTGCGTGATGCTGCTCAAGGTCGAGGCGAAGGAACAAGTCGAGGGACACGTCCTGGTCCTCGAGGATCGCCCGGGCGTACCCATCAAGAAGAGCGACGCCGCGGACATCGCGGGCGAGGTGGTGGTGTCATGAGGCTCCGCAATTGTCTTCCGGCGTTGCTCGTCTTCGCCATGGCCCTCGCCGGCTGCACCGGCTCGACGGACCAGGCCGACCAGCCCCCGCCGGCGGCCCTCCCCGGCCCGGTACCCAAGGGCGTCACCTTCGTCGCCCCGCCGACCAACGCCCCGCGGGCACCCGGATTCACCGTGGAACTGCTCGACGGCACGGTCCTGAACATGGCCGAACAGTGGGACCGCCGGCCGGTCGTCCTGGTCTTCCTCGAACCCTGGTGCACGCTCTGCGCCGACCAGCAGAAGGAGATCAACCGGCTCGCTGAGGAGTACCGGGACGTGGTCCTCTTCGTCGGCGTAGGCACCGACTCAACCGTCGAGCGCATGAGCCAGTACGTCCGCGACAACAAGGTCAAACATCCGGTGGGCATCGATCGAACCGGACAGGTCTGGCGGACGTACCGGGTGGAAGAGCCACCGCTGGTCGCGCTGGTGAGCAAGGGAGGCAAGCTGCTGCGCGGCTGGCCCGGCGGAACCGACACGCTGGGCGCGCAGATCAACGACCTCGTGGCCAGGTAGCCCGTCCCCGCAGGTGCCGAGATCTCCCTGGCGGTTCCCGACGCACCCGCCACGATTCTGGTAACGCGACCGGCGGCAGCCCGTTCGGGCTGCCGCCGGTCGCGTCTAGCGAGCTACCTCTAGATCATCGTCCCTCGCCCTGGCCGGCGCCGGGGGTGGTGTCCTTGACGTGGACCTGGCAGGTCACGCTCGTCGACTTGCTCGGGTCGCTCTCCGAGGTCGCGGTGAGGGTGACCGTGGCCTGGTTGGCCGATCCCGGCGTGCGGGACGCGTAGACCGGCACCTCGACCGTGCCGCCCGCGTTCGCCGCGACGACCTCGTACGGCATCCAGGTCGTCCAGCCCGCGCCTGCGGAGTCCGCCGAGAGACGGTAGACGTCGGAGCCGACGAACGTCGTCACGTCACGCGGGTGGCCCGCCGTGACGCCCGCCGCGCCGGTGTTGCTCAGCGGGAACGTGCACTGCGCGGTCCGCGACGGCTCGACACCCTGCTTCACCGGCTGTCCCAGCGCCACACCGCGGGCGTTGGGCCCGGACCCGTCCAGCGACCGGATGGCCACCGTGTACGACAGGATGCCCTCGGCGTCGCGCTGCACGTCCAGCACGTAGATGTGCAGCCGGTTGGCCTGGTCGACGTACTCGTACTTGGAACCCGAGTCGGTCCCCGCGTGGAACAGGGCATCGTTGAGCTGCCGGTGATCGGCGATGGTGGCCATCACCGGAGTGCCGTCCGGCGAGTAGTAGTCGACCATCTCGATGTCCTGCGGGTTGGCGTCGATCACCCAGTCGAAACAGTTGTAGCCGCAGGTGTTGCCCTCACGGGTCTTGTTCTTCGCGATCAGCACCCCGTTGTCCGGCGTGAACGAGTCGAAGCCCATCCGGTCCACGACCTCGACGGTGTAATCGTCCCAGCCGGTGTTGCCGTGGCAGAACGGATCCGTGTTGATGCTGCAGTCAGGGGTCCGGTCAGGACGCCCCGGACCGTCCAGCGCGACCCGGATGCCCGAGATGCCCTGCGCCCCCGGATCGACCGCCCGCGCGGTCACCTTGGCGACGACGACGCCGGAGTCCGCCAGTGCCTGCCGGCTGATCCGGAGCACGTTGTCCGCCGGCACGATGTTCATCGCTATCTTGTTCCGCAGCATGAGGCCGGCCGGGCTCCAGCCGCCCTGGTTCGGCGGTACGACCCAGCGCATGTGATGGCCGCCGGGGCCGTTGAACGAGCCGCGGTCCATCATGTCCCACGGGGCTGAGCCGACCCGGTGGAAGGGCGACGGGGGGTTCTCCCGGTGGGAGAACGGGTTGTTGTTGTTGTCGCCGATGCTGAAGAAGAAGTGGCCCATTTCGTGGGTGATGGTGCCGGAGCTCTCGCCCTGGCGGATCGACGACTGGCCCCACTGCTGGGCCGCCGCCTTCCACGAGGTCCATTCGACGTAGCGGGTCGGCGCCCAGTTCGGGAGGCTGCCGTCCTTGTTGAACTCGGCCGGCGGGCCCCACTCGTCGGGGATGTCCTCCTTGTTCTGGAACATCATCTCGCCGAATTCCTGCCAGATGCTGGTCTCGTCGTAACCGGCGTAGACGCGCAGGATCACGTCGTACCCGCAGTTGCCCGTGCAGCCGCGCGCGGTCCGCCACGCGTTGGCCGCGTCGTTGTTGAGGTTGCCGTTACACGTGTAGCCCTTCGGGCAGGCGGGCTGCTGGTTGAACTCGTTCAGCCCGTACTCGAAGAGGTTGCGCGGCATCTTGTAGGGGCCGAACGCGTCGAGCTGGGCGACCCCGAACTGACCACGGCTCTGCTCCATCCAGTACTCGTGGATGGTGCGCCCGTGATTGAGCTCGTTGGGCTCCATGTAGTACTGGCGGTAGAACTCGGGGACCTCATCGCGGCTGATCGGGTCGATCTGGGGGTTGCCGAACAGGTCACTCTTCTTCGGCTGGGTGATCACGAAGGGTTGGTCGGGGAAGTCGACCGCGACCAGGGCGATCTTCAGTCCCCGCACGGACGGCTTGACGTTCGGGTCGTTCCACTTCGTGTTCGGGATGTCCTTCCAGTCCGCCCACGTCATGTCGTACTGGTTTTTCCAGTTCTGCGGGTCGACGGGCTGGAGTTTGCCCGAACCGTCCGCGGTGGGTGCGGCGTACCCGGGCTGGATCGGGGTGGCGAGCAGGAGGACGACGGCACCCGCCGCGGCAACCAGGTGCCGCCATTTCCGCCGCCAGGGCGTTCGTCTTGGGATGAGCTGTTCTGTCACAACGTCCCCTTTCTGTGTGACGCTCGTGCGTGACATCCGGGAGAACTTCGGATCATTGCGCCGGAGGTACAACCCGGTCGGGCACCCGAGAGCCGGGCCACGACGACCTGTGGACGTCGTGAGGCCCGAGCAAGCAAGCAGAGTGCTATTGCACTATCACACCGCAGCAGGGCGAGGTGGTCAAGAACTTAACTCCCCAGACCCTCGAATCGCGTCCATAATGGCCGGCGGGCAGCGCGATGGATGCGGTCAGCAGCCGGGCCCACCTCGGCAAGCTGACCGAGGTGGGCCGGGAGGTGACTACTGTTGCACCGGCACCTGCGGGTTGTTGAAGGTCAGCGTGTTGGCCTTCTCGACGTTGCCCTTGGTGTCGGTTGCCCGGTACTCGATCGTGCGTTGGCCCGGTCCCTTCACCCGGAACGGCGCCTGGTACGCCGTCCACGGCCCGCCGTCGATGCGGTACTCGATGCGAGCGACACCGACGCCCCAACCGTCGTCGGCCCTCAGGGTCACCAGCGGGTTGGCCACCGGGTCCACGTCGCTGTTGGCGTGATGGCTCAGGGCGATGGTCGAAACCGGCGCGTCGACCTCGATCATCTTGAGGGCGGCCTCCAGGTTGGGCAGCGGCCCGATCTGCTGACCCGCCGTGTTCGCACCCTGCGGCGTGCCGGTGGCCCTCAGGACCTCGACGATCTGCTGGGCGGTCCAGGGCTTCTGGCCGGTGGCCTTGAGGTACGACTGGATGGCCACGACGGCGTTCGTCACGATCGGCCCGGCGCCCGACGTGCCGCCGAACGACTGCGTGTAGCGGACGTTGAGGTTGGCGGGGTTCGTGCCACCCTGCAGGTTTCCGTTACTCCCCGTGGTGGTGATGTTCTGCCCCCAGCCCTGCAGGTCGAACCGGGTGCCGTAGTTGGAGAAGCTGAGCCGCTCGTGGTCGGTGCTGCTACCCGCGCCGACCATGATCGAGCCGGAGTGCTGCACGGCCGGGTCGAACCAGCGGATGCCGTTGCGGGTGTACATCGGGTCGTCGGAGTTGGTGTTGCCGTTACCGCCGGTCGAGACCACGGTGACGCCCAGCGCGGTCAGCAGCTTGATCGCGTCGAACACCGCCGGGATCCATTCCAGCGGTGCGTACCGGGTGCCGCCGAGTGGGCTGGAGGTCTGCTGCTCCAGCAGCACGACATCGCCGGGTCGCAGGCCGCCGTTGGCGGCCAGGTAGACCAGCGCCGGCCCGGGGTTCCACGAGGTGCGACCGGAGGGCAGCCGCTCGTTCGGCGAGATGCCGTAGAACTGGGCGTCGGGAACCCCACCGGTGACCCCGTACTCGTTGTCACGACCGGCCATGATGCCGAAAACGGCCGTGCCGTGCTGGTCGGCGAAGCCCGTGTAGCGCGGGAAGGCGTCGCCGCCCAGGTCGCTCGACCAGTCCAACTGCAGATCCTCGTGGAACGGGTTCCAGTCGTACTCAAGGTCGGCGACCTTGATCCCCGCGCCGCGCAGTCGCGGGTCTCGCCGGCTGAAGTCGGCGTCGATCCCGGTCGGTGCCGGGCGGAGGTATCCCTGCCGGCCGGTGAAGTCCGGCGTGGTCGACGGCGGTGGCACCGGCTCCGGTACCGGATAGACGTGCGCGACCTCTGGCAGCGCCGCGAGCTCGGCCATGACGGCCTCGGCGTTCACCCCGGACGGCATGGTGAGGCGGTACCACGACGACATGTCGGGCACCTCCCCGCCGGTGCGCTCCTCCGCCTCACCGGCGAGTTCGGTCAGCTCGGCGGACGAGACGCTCTGCAGCATGGGCACGAGGTCCCGGACTTGGCCGTGCCGGTCGAGCACGCTCTCGACCCGCCTCAGGCTCTGGCCGCGTGCGCTGTGCAGGCCGGCGTTCGCACCGCGGATCGCCAGCGACTCGGCAAACTTGATCTCGAATGCGAACTCGGTGTCGACCTGGTCGGTCCCGGTGATCTCGCGGCCGTCGGACATTCGACCGGACAAGTTCAATTCGGTACTGTCCGGGCCGAGCCCGCCGGAGCTGGTGAGGTCCGCCTTGTCGAAATGCAGCACGAGATCCGTACGGCCGTCGCCGTCGGCATCTCTTTTCGTCGCCATCGCCGCACCGTCCGCCCATTTCGCGGGCGATGCACCACTGACCCCGGGCGCACCGAGCAGGACGCTGTCGGCGTCGACGGCGGTGGCGTCGAAAGTTGGGGTACTCCGCACGATCGCCGGCACCAACCCGGTTCCGGCCAAATTGATGTGGTCGGACAGCCCGACGGCGAGGTCGACCCGCCCTGCTACCGACTCGTTCGCGTACGCTGGCTCGACGGCCAAGGCGCCGGGCACGACGAGTGCACCGAGCGCGATGGCGGCCGAGAAACGCCTGACCATAGCGACTTCCTCCGTTTCTGGACGCTGTAGACCTGCGATGGTGCCCGCCGCATGACGGCCGCCACCGCGACAGGAATCTTGTCCAGAACTGTATTTGCTCATTCACTGCGGTAACTATCTACAATCGTCGCGTGTTCTCGACTGTGGATCGAACCGATGTCGCAACGAACCGTTCTCCGCTGTCTCGCAAAACGATTTCTGGCATGGTGCGACCAGGGCTTGGCACGCATATTGGTGTCGGCTGTCGGGGCTGTGCCGTTGCCCCATCTGGCGTCCGGCCAGATTGAACGCCCCCGTCAAACCTGCAGCGGCAGTCCGTCCTGATGAAGACGGAAACCGTCGAGGTCGGCAGGATCGACCGCGAGGCGGAGGCCGGGAAGCTGTTGCGCGATCCGTTCGAACATGAGTCGGCTCTCCAGCCGGGCCAGGTGAGCGCCGAGACAGAAGTGGATCCCGTGCCCGAAGGCGATGTGCTTGCGAACGTCGGGTCGGTGGATGTCGAACACGTGCGGCCGGTCGAACACCGCGGGGTCACGGTTGGCTCCCCACAACGACATCGCCACCCGATCGAACGCGGGGATCCGACCACCGGCTATCTCCAGCTCCTGGAGGGCGAATCGGGGTGGCACGATCTCGACCGGGCCCCGGTACCTGAGGGTCTCCTCGACCACCGCCGCCGCCAGCGACGGGTCGTCTCGTAGCGCCTGCCACTGTTCGGGGTGGGTGAGCAGGAGACGAATGCCGTTGACGATCAGGTCGACCGTGGTCTCCTGACCGGCGACGAGCAGCAGCTGCACCAGCGCCACCAGCTCATCGCGGTCGAGTGGTTCACCTCGCTCCGCCACCAGCTGCGACATCAGGTCGTCGGCCGGAGCCGCCCGGCGCTGGGCCGCCAGCTTGTCGAGGTAGGCCGCGAATTCGACCGTCGCCGCCGGGCCGTCGATGCTGGCTGACACGATCGCGGCCGACCAGGCCCGGAACCGTGGTCGGTCCGGCTCGGGGATGCCGACCAGCTCCGCGATGACGTTGACCGGCACCGGGTCAGCGAGGTCGCTCACCCCGTCGATGTGTCCCCGCTCGCGTGCCCGCGCGACCAGCTGATCCGCGAGGTCGGTGATCCAGGGCTCCAACCGGGCCACCGCTCGCGCCGTGAAGCCGCCGCTGACCAGCCCTCGCAGGCGGGTGTGGTCGGGCGGGTCGAGGTTGATGAGCTGGCGAGCCTCGATTCTCGCCGCCTCCGACAGTTGTCGTGGGGCTGGCTGCTGCATGCCGGGGCACAGCCGGTGAACCTCGTGTCCGATCGCCGGGTGACGCAGCCCCGCCAGCACGTCGGCGTGTCCGGCGATCACCCAGAAGCGGTTGCCCGCGGGATCGACCTGCAGCACCGGCCCACCACTGTCGCGTACCCGGTCGTAGAACCGGTGCGGGTCACGGCGAACCGCCGGATCCCACAGCTCCGAGATGCCGAACTCGGCGGCCACGCTGCCTCCTCGAGCAGGAAGTCCACTGTGCACTGCCGTCGCCCCTGCGCACCCCGCCGGCGCCCACCTGGCCGCCACGTCGTGAGCCCCGCTGCGGCACGGATGCCGGTGCCGGGCCAATTCAAGTTGAGCGCTAACATAGATAGGTTTCCGGCAGGTGTCAATCGTTGGGTTTACTGGTACGTAGGGATTGACGACGCCGCGAGTTAGCGCTCACACTGCCTGTCATCAGGGGCTCCGTAGCCGATGCCCCAGCCCCCTTTCGTGGCGGCCACGGACACCGACTCCCGCGGTCCGGCGCAATGGAGGACGATCGATGAATTAGGTCCGACCTGACGATGAGCCTCGTCCCGGCCTGAGGGCAACCGGCACGCACTGGACCGCGCACCTCACGGGACAGCGAACCGCTCCGTGCACCTGCCGGCGCGGTGGCATGCCGTGGCGCCGACGGACGCACCCGTCGCCGTCCGAACGCCGGTCATCCCCGCCTGCGGACGGGGCGGCGTCCGGCGTGCCCGGTCCCTGCTGGTCACGGGCGGTACGGGAGGAGCAGCGTCCACCTGGCCGGGGCGATTCCATCCAGCGGTTCTCGATCCAGATACAGCGAGCAGGAGCCTGGCCGTGCGGTCAGCCCACACCCACATGGAAGGACGATCCTCAGTGACTCAATCCGACAAGCCCTCCGTCAATCGACGTCAGATTCTTCAGGCATCAGCCATCGGTGTGGCTGCGGTCGCCGGCGCCAGCGTTCTCCCGGCGACCGCTGCCGCGGCGGCGACAACCACCGAGCCGGTAACCGGCCCGACCGCGCTCGGCTCGACCCCACCGGACCTCGGTCCCGGCGGGACCGCGCCGGTCAGGCCCTTCCAGCTGCGGGAGGTGAAGCTGGGCAACGGCCTGTTGCAGGAGGAGCGCGACCGCACGAAGAACTACCTTCGCCAGTTCGACGAGCGGCGCTTCCTCGTCCTGTTCAACAACCAGGCCGGTCGGCCGAACCCGGCGGGCGTCTCGGTCCCCGGCGGCTGGGAGGACGGCGGACTGCTCAGCGGCCACTGGGCCGGCCACTTCATGACGGCTCTCGCGCAGAGCTACGCCGACCAGGGCGAGCCGATCTTCAAGAGCAAGCTCGACTGGATGGTCAACGAGCTCGCGGCGTGCCAGGCAGCGATCACCGCGCGGATGGGCACCGGCGGCCCCGGCGGCGGGGATCCGCAGCAACCGCAGATCGGCCGGGTGTCCGGCCGCTTCGGCAACGGGCTGCGCCTGAATGGACCGAGCAAGGCGCAGCACATCACCCTTCCTCAGGAAGCCATCAGTCAGCTCACCAGCTTCACCATCGCCACCTGGGTGAACCTCGCCTCCACCCAGAACTGGAGCCGGCTGTTCGACTTCGGTCAGAACACCACGGTCAACATGTTCCTCACCCCGCGCGCTGGCGTCACCGGCAACGCGCCGAGATTCGCCATCACGGTCGGCGGTTCGGGACAGGAACAGCAGATCAACGGCAACGCGGCGCTGCCGACCAACCAGTGGGTGCACCTGGCCGTCACGCTGTCGCAGAACACCGGCACGCTGTACGTGAACGGTCAGCAGGCCGGCCAGAACACGAACATGACCCTCAGCCCGGCCAACCTCGGAAACCCCGGGAACCGGTGGATCGGGCGATCGCAGTACGGCGACCCATTCCTCGACGCGACCATCGACGAGTTCCACATCTTCGACCGCGCCCTGAGCCAGCAGGAGGTCCAGTCCCTGCTCGACTCGCCGGCCGGGAGCACCAACGGCGGGACCATCGCCTGGTACCGGTTCGACGAGGACGGCGGCACCACCCTCAAGGACGCCTCGCCCAACGGCCGCGACGCCGGCATCGTGCCGGCCCAGGACAGCGGCAGCACCCTGTGGACCCCGACCCACCCCGGCTACCTCGGCGCGATCCCGGAGGACGCGGTGCTCCGGCTCGGGCCGCCGCGCTGGGCCGTCTACGGCGGCAACGCGAACACCAACACCTGGGCTCCCTGGTACACCCAGCACAAGATCATGCGCGGCCTGCTCGACGCCTACTACCACACCGACAACGAGCAGGCGCGCGACGTCGTCGTCAAGATGGCGAACTGGGCGCACCTCGCGCTGACCGTCGGGGACAAGAACCACCCCAACTACACGGGCCCCATCACGCGGGACAACCTGAACTACATGTGGGACCTCTACATCGCCGGCGAGACGGGCGGGGCAGGCGAGGTCTTCCCCGAGATCTACGCGCTGACCGGCGACGGAAAGCACCTGGAGACCGCCAAGTTCTTCGACAACCGCGAGTCGTTGTTCGACGCCTGCGTCGAGAACCGGGACATCCTCGTGGTGACGCCGCAGAACCGGCCCGGCCGGCGCCGCCCGGACCGGCTGCACGCCAACTCGCACGTGCCGCAGTTCGTCGGATACCTGCGCGTCTACGAGCACAGCGGCGACCGGGAGTACTTCCAGGCCGCGAAGAACTTCTTCGGCATGGTCGTCCCGCACCGCATGTTCGCCCACGGCGGGACGGGCGGCAACTACCCCGGTTCCAACAACAACATCGAGATGTTCCAGAACCGGGACAACATCGCGAACGCGATCGCCCAGGGCGGCGCGGAGACATGCACCACCTACAACATGATCAAGCTGGCCCGGAACCTGTTCCTGCACGAGCACGACCCGGCGTACCTGGACTACTACGAGCGGGGCCTGCTCAACATGATCGTCGGCTCGCGCGCCGACAGCACGAGCGTCAGCAACCCGCAGGTCACCTACTTCCAGCCGTTGACCCCGGGCACCAGCCGCAGCTACGGCAACACCGGCACCTGCTGCGGCGGGACGGGAGTGGAGAACCACACCAAGTACCAGGAGACGATCTACTTCAAGTCGGCCGACGGCAGCACGCTGTGGGTCAACCTGTTCGTACCGTCCACGCTGACCTGGGCCGAGAAGGGCTTCACCATCACCCAGGAGACGAGCTACCCCCGCGACGACCGGACAAAGCTGGTCGTCGACGGCAGCGGCCAGCTCGACATCAAGCTACGCGTACCGGGCTGGGTGCAGCGGGGCTTCTTCGTCACGATCAACGGAGCCGACGCCCAGGTCAACGCCAAGCCGGGGACCTACGTCACGCTGAGCCGGACCTGGCAGCCGGGCGACACCATCGAGATCAGGATGCCGTTCAGCATCCGGATCGAGCGGGCGGTGGACCGCCCCGACACCCAGGCGATCTTCTGGGGTCCCCTGCTCATGCAGATCCTCGGCAACCCGGGCGGTGGCAACTACCGCGAGTTGTCCCTCTACCGCCACCTGAAGCGGGACGGTGACTACGCCCGCTCGGCCATCACCCACGCGAGCACCACCGCGGCGGGTGACATGCTCTTCACCACCCACGGCTTCACCCTGCGGCCGTACTACATCAGCGACTCGCAGGCCGCCTCGTCGTACTTCCGCCGGGTCGAGCCGACGATCGTGTTCGGGTCCATCGACACCGGTGTGCCCAACTACAAGCGCAACGATGGCCTGCCGAACTACGACGTTCCGGTGACGGGCATCCCCTCACCGGGCACCGACGGCCTGACGTTCCTCGACCTGGTGTGGGACCAGGCGCCCTTCACCAACCACGGCGGCTTCCAGTCGGCGGTCGCCCGTACCGCCGACGCGTTCCTCGCGGCCGGCATCTTCACCCAAGCGGAGAAGGACCTCGTCGTCTCGAGCGCGGCCCACGCGAAGAACGAACTCGCCCCGTAGGTGACGCCGGCGGCTGTCCGCCCACCGAGTGAACGGCCGCGGCCCGGCCGAGTTGAGTCGACCGGGCCGCGGCGGTTCCGATGGGTGCGCCGACCGTCAGCTGAGCAGGAACGCGTGTCGCTGCCGATCTGGTCCGCCGAACCACGCATCGGCCGGCTCCTTGCCGAAGGGCCGGTGCCACGGAGGCGGCGGACGACACGATGTGCCACCACCGTGAATGTGAGCGTGCACAGGGCGGCACTCCCATGCGGGTCCAGCGGGCACGCATCCGATGAAGGTCCGAAGCCCCACAGGCGCGGGAACAGCATTGCGAGCAGGTTTCCGGAGAGCTCTTGACGGATCCAATGTGAGCGCTAACACTGTGGCGAGAAGGTGAACGGGGAGGATGTCATGACTGCTTCGGCTGGGCCCGGCGACCAGGTCGTCGTCGGCGTCGACTTCGGCACGTTGTCCGGGCGGGCACTGGTGGTACGGGTTCGCGACGGCGTCGAACTGGGCACGGCCGTCCACGCCTACCGGCACGGCGTCATGGACTCCGTGCTGGCCGCCGACGGGCAGCCGCTGCCGGCCGACTGGGCCCTACAGGACCCCGACGACTACCGGGACGTGCTGCGACACGCGGTGCCCGCCGCACTCGCCGCGAGCGGTGTCGCCGCGCAGCAGGTCATCGGTATCGGCATCGACTTCACGGCCTGCACCGTGCTGCCCACCCTGGCCGACGGCACCCCGCTGTGCGAGCTGCCCGACCTGCGTACCCGCCCGCACGCCTATGTGAAGCTGTGGAAGCACCACGCCGCCCAGCAGCAGGCCGACCGCATCAACGCCCTGGCCCACGAGCGCGGGGAGGCCTGGATCGGCCGCTACGGCGGCAAGATCTCCGCCGAGTGGCAGTACGCCAAGGCCCTGCAACTGCTGGAGGAAGACCCCGAGATCTACGCCCGGGCCGAGCGGTGGATCGAGGCCGCCGACTGGATCGTCTGGCAGTTGTGCGGCGCCGAAACCCGCAACGTGTGCACCGCCGGGTACAAGGGCATCCGCCAGGACGGCCGCTACCCGTCCCGGGACTACCTGGCCGCGCTGAACCCGGGGTTCGCCGACTTCGTCGAGAAGATCGACGGCCCGCTGGCCGCCCTGGGTGCGCGCGCCGGCGGACTGACCGCCCAGGCTGCGGCGTGGACCGGCCTGTCCGCGGGCATCGCCGTGGCGGTCGGCAACGTGGACGCCCATGTCACCGCCGCCGCCGCGCAGGCCCTCGAACCGGGCCGGCTGGTCGCCATCATGGGCACCTCCACCTGCCACGTCGTCAACGGCACGGAGTTGGCCGAGGTGGCTGGCATGTGCGGCGTGGTCGACGGGGGCATCAGCGCCGGCCTCTGGGGGTACGAAGCCGGCCAGAGCGGGGTCGGCGACATCTTCGGCTGGTACGTCGAGCACGCCGCGCCCGACGGGTTCGCCTCCCACGAGCTGCTGACCGAACAGGCGGCTGCCCAGCCCGTGGGCGCCCACGGGCTGGTGGCGCTGGACTGGTGGAACGGCAACCGGTCGCTGCTGGTCAACCACGACCTGAGCGGGGTGATCGTCGGGCTGACCCTGGCCACCCGGCCGGCCGACATCTACCGCGCGCTGCTGGAATCCACCGCGTACGGGACCCGCATGATCATCGAGGCGTTCGCCGATGCGCGGGTGCCGGTGAACGAGCTGATCGTCGCCGGTGGACTGACCAGCAACCCGCTGCTGATGCAGATCTACGCCGACGTCACCAACCGGCCGCTGGGCATCATCGGCTCGGCCCAAGGGCCAGCGCTGGGCTCGGCGATCCACGCGGCGGTCGCGGCGGGCGCCTACCCCGACGTGTTCGCGGCCGCCACGGCGATGGGCCGGGTGGACCGCGACGCCTACCTGCCCGATCCCGAACGGGCCCGTGCCTACGACGCGCTGTACGCCGAGTACCGGCGGCTACACGATCACTTCGGCCGCGGCGGCGACGACGCCCTGCTGCGCCTACGCGCCATCCGTAACGCCGCCCGGTCGGCGGTCAACCACACGCGGGCCGACGAGGCCCCGCTCCCCGCGAAGGTCATGGCATGAGCAAGCAGTTCAGCACGAGCGCCGAGGTGGCACAGCTGTGCGAGACGGTGGCCGCCCTGCACGCCGAACTCGTCCGGTACGGCCTGGTGGCCTGGACCGCCGGCAACGTCTCGGCCAGGGTGCCGGGACGGAACCTGATGGTGATCAAACCGAGCGGGGTGTCCTACGACAACCTGCAGCCCGACAACATGGTCGTCTGTGACCTCGACGGGATCGTGGTGGAGGGTGACCTCTCGCCGTCGAGCGACACCGCCGCGCACGCCTACGTCTACCGGTCGATGCCCGACGTCGGTGGCGTCGTGCACACCCACAGC
Organism: Micromonospora sp. NPDC047738; assembly: GCF_040642675.1. NCBI lineage: Bacteria > Bacillati > Actinomycetota > Actinomycetes > Micromonosporales > Micromonosporaceae > Micromonospora > Micromonospora sp. NPDC047738. The sequence goes on along the minus strand of NZ_JBEYSO010000022.1, from coordinate 56,465 downwards.
AGCTACGCGACGGCGTGGGCCGCGCGGGGCGAGCCCATCCCCTGCCACCTCACCGCACAGGCCGACGAGTTCGGCGGTGAGATCCCGGTCGGCCCGTTCGCCCGCATCGGCGGTGACGACATCGGCAAGGGCATCGTCGCCACCCTCTCCGGGCACCGCTCCCCCGCGGTGCTGATGGCCAACCACGGGGTCTTCACCATCGGCCCGGACGCGAGGGCGGCGGTCAAGGCCGCGGTGATGTGCGAGGACGTGGCCCGCACCGCACACCTGGCCAGGGCGCTCGGCCAGCCGGTACCCATCGCCGCCGAGGACATCGACTCGCTCTACGAGCGCTACCAGAACGTCTACGGGCAGGCCCCGGTTCCGTCCACCAACCGGTAGCGCAAGCCGGTGCCTGCCGGCATCTCACGACTGAACTCGCCAACCTGAACAGCGCGCATCGTCCATGGCCAGGCCTTCCGGCGCGGCCAGGCAAAGCCAGGTACCCCACCACACCCGTAAGGAGTCATCACATGAACACCGGCAATTCGATCAGCCGCCGCGGGTTCGCCACCATGCTGGCGGCCGGGCTGCTCGCCACCGGGCTGATCGCCTGCTCCAACAGCGACACCGGTGGCGACGGCGGCAAGAAGGCCGACGGCAAGATCGTGCTCGGGTTCTCGCAGGTCGGTGCCGAGAGCGGCTGGCGTACCGCGAACACCAACTCCATCAAGGAGGCCGCCGGCGCCGCGGGCATCGAGCTGAAGTTCGACGACGCCCAGCAGAAGCAGGAGAACCAGATCAAGGCGATCCGCAACTACATCCAGCAGAAGGTCGACGTCATCGCCTTCTCGCCGGTCGTGGAGTCGGGCTGGGACACCGTGCTCAAGGAGGCCAAGGACGCCGGGATCCCGGTGATCCTGACCGACCGGGCCGTCGACTCGGCCGACAAGTCGCTCTACAAGACCTTCCTCGGCTCCGACTTCGTCAAGGAGGGCCGACTCTCCGGCGAGTGGCTGGTCGAGCAGACCAAGTCCGCGACCGGACCGGTGAACATCGTGGAGCTGCAGGGCACCACCGGATCGGCACCCGCCAACGACCGCAAGAAGGGCTTCGCGGAGGCGATCGCCGCCAACCCCAACCTGAAGATCATCGCGTCGCAGAGCGGTGACTTCACCCGCGCCGGCGGCAAGCAGGTCATGGAGCAGTTCCTCAAGGCCAACCCGAAGATCGACGTGCTGTTCGCGCACAACGACGACATGGGCCTGGGCGCGCTGGAAGCCATCACCGCCGCGGGCAAGGTGCCGGGCAAGGACATCACCATCATCACCGTCGACGCGGTCAAGGACGGCATGCAGGCGCTGGCCGACGGGAAGTTCAACTTCATCGCCGAGTGCAGCCCGCTGCTCGGTCCCCAGCTGATGGACCTGGCGAAGAAGGTCCACGCCGGCGAGACGGTGCCGACCCGGATCGAGACCGAGGAGACCACCTTCACCCAGGAGCAGGCCAAGGAGGCCCTGCCGAACCGCAAGTACTGACGGGCCGGGGCACCGGCACAGCGCCTGCGCCGCGATGCCCGTCGGCGCACCGAACGGGCCGGCGGTGGACCACACCGCCGGCCCCGACCACTCTCCCGCACCGTGAGCCGACGGGCCGGGACCGCCGTGCACGGTCGCGGCGGCAGGGCACCTGACGACAATCACGAAAGGTCTGGTGGGATGTCGGATAGGCATCCGGTCCTGACGATGACCGCGATCAGCAAGTTCTTCCCCGGAGTCCGCGCCCTCGACGGCGTCGACTTCCGGATGTTCCCTGGCGAGGTGCACGCCCTGATGGGCGAGAACGGCGCCGGCAAGTCCACCTTGATCAAGGTGTTGACCGGGGTGTACGCCAGCGACGCCGGAACCATCACGCTCGACGGCGCCCCGGTCGCCTTCACCGGCCCCAGGCAGGCCACGGCAGCCGGGGTGAGCACCGTCTACCAGGAGGTGAACCTCTGCCCGAACCTGTCCGTGGCGGAGAACATCTTCATCGGGCGCCAGCCGCGGCGGTTCGGGACCGTGAACTGGCGCGAGATGCGCCGCCGCGCGAGGGCTCTGCTGGCCCGCCTCGACCTGGACATCGACGTCAGCGAGCTGCTGGGCAGCTACTCCCTGGCCGTACAGCAGATGGTGGCGATCGCCCGCGCCGTCGACGTACGCGCCCGGGTCCTGATCCTCGACGAACCCACATCCAGTCTCGACGCCGACGAGGTGACGCAGCTGATGCGCATCATGCGCCAGCTGCGTGACGAGGGCATCGCGATCCTCTTCGTCACGCACTTCCTCGACCAGGTCTACGAGATCGCCGACCGCATCACCGTCCTGCGAAACGGCCGCCTCGTCGGCGAGTACCCGACCCCGGAGCTACCGCAGTTCGCCCTGGTGGAAAAGATGATCGGCAAGGAACTCGACACCCTGGAGCGGCTCGACGAGCAGGCCGGGCGCGACCTGGCGGCCGTCGAGACGGGCACCCCGGTCGTCGAGGCGACCGGGCTTGCCCGAACCGGCTCCGTGGCCCCGTTCAGCCTCACCATCCACCAGGGTGAGGTGGTCGGCATGGCAGGCCTGCTCGGATCGGGCCGCACCGAGGTCGCCCGGCTGTTCTTCGGAGCCGATCGGGCCGACCGGGGCCAGCTCGCCATGGACGGCCGCCCCGTCACCATCCGGGGACCGGTCGCCGCCATCGAACAGAACATCGCGTTCTGTTCCGAAAACCGCCGCACCGAGGGCCTGGTGGGCGACCTGTCGGTGCGGGAGAACATCATCCTGGCCATGCAGGCGGCCCGCGGCTGGCTGCGGCAGGTGCCCCGACGCCGCCAGGACGAGCTGGTCCGCCGCTACATCGAGACGCTGAGCATCCGCCCGGCCGACCCGGACATGCCGGTGCGCAACCTTTCCGGGGGCAACCAGCAGAAGGTCCTGCTCGCCCGCTGGCTGATCACCGAGCCGCGGCTGCTGATCCTCGACGAGCCGACCCGCGGAATCGACATCGGCGCGAAGACCGAGATCCAGCGCCTCGTGGTGCAACTCTCCGACGGCGGGATGGCGGTGCTGTTCATCTCCGCCGAACTGGAGGAGGTGCTGCGGCTCAGCCACAAGGTCGCCGTGATGCGCGACCGGCAGCTGGTCACCCAGCTGGCCAACGACGACAGCCTCGATGCCGAACGCGTCATGCGCGTCATCGCCAGCGGAGCCGAGCAGCAGAAAGGGCAGGACGCCGCATGACCACCTGGAAGACACGCCTGTCGGGTGCCACCGGTCACCGGCTGTTCTGGCCGGTCGTGGTGCTCGTGGCGTTGCTGGCGGCGAACGCCGTCTATCGGCCGAGTTTCCTGGCCGTCGAGGTCAAGGACGGGCACCTGTACGGCAGCCTGATCGACATCGTCCGGCTCAGCGCCCCGCTGATCCTGGTCGCCCTGGGCATGACCCTCGTGATCGCCACCGGTGGGATCGACCTCTCCGTGGGGTCCGTGGTAGCCGTCAGCGGCGCCGTGGCCTGCCTCTACATCAGTCGCCAGCCGGACCAGAGCAGCGTCGGCACCGTACTGGCCGCCTTGCTCATCGCGTGCGGGGTCGCGCTGCTCCTCGGCGCCTGGAACGGGGTGCTGGTCGCCGTGATCGGCATCCAGCCGATCATCGCCACCCTGATCCTGATGGTCGCCGGACGCGGCCTGGCCCAGTTGATCACCTCCGGCCAGATCATCACCATCAACAGCAGTCCCTACCGGATGATCGGGGTCGGACACCTCCTCACCCTGCCGTTCGCGATCATCATCGCCCTGGCCGTGACCCTGATCGTGGCGGTACTCACCCGCCGCACCGCACTCGGGATGATCATCGAGGCGGTCGGCGGCAACGCCGAGGCCAGCCGGCTGGCGGGCATCCGTGCGCGACGCATCAAGCTCCTCGTCTACATCGTCAGCGCTGCCTGCGCCGCCGTGGCCGGGTTCATGATGACCGCGAACGTGTCCAGCGCCGACGGCAACTCCGCCGGCCTGTGGGTGGAACTCGACGCGATTCTCGCCGTGGTCATCGGCGGCACGGCGCTGACCGGCGGCCGTTTCTACCTCAGCGGCACCGTCGTCGGCGCGCTGATCATCCAGACCCTGACCACTTCCGTGTACGCCATGAACATCGACCCGCAGACCTCCCTGCTGTTCAAGGCGATGGTGGTGATCGCGGTCTGCCTCATCCAGGCACCGGCGTTCCGCGCCAGGTTCCGCCGGCGGCGAGTGGCCGGGGCGCCACCGTCGGTCCCGGTCGAGCAGAAGAAGGAGCAGGTGGCAGCCTGATGAGCACCACGCAATTGACCGCGCGGCTGGGCCGACCGACGTGGTGGCGCCTGCCCCGGCGGCAGGTCCCGGTACTGGTCAGCCTCGGTCTGCTGCTCGTCATGTACGGCATCGGCGTCTCGCAGTACCGTGCCTTCTCCAACATCCAGGTCATCTTCAACGTCTTCATCGACAACGGGTTCCTGCTCGTCGTCGCAGTCGGGATGACCTTCGTGATCCTCACCGGCGGCATCGACCTGTCGGTCGGCTCGGTGGTCGCGATGACCGCGATGGTGTCGGCCGCACTGCTGCGTGAGGGCCTGCCGTCCGCGCTGGTGCTGCTGATCGCGCTGTTGATCGGCCCCACGCTCGGGTTCGTGATGGGCTGCATCATCCATTTCTTCGACATCCAGCCGTTCATCGTCACCCTGGCCGGAATGTTCTTCGCCCGCGGCCTGTGCACCTGGATCAGTTCGGTATCCGTTCCCATCTCCGACGGCTTCTGGACCGCTGCGGCACAGGAGCGGATCAGGATCGGCGACAACTTCGTGACCGTCAGCGTCCTCGTCACGGTCGTGGTGGTCGGCCTGGCCGCGTACACGCTGGCCTACACCCGACTGGGCCGCGACGTGTACGCCATCGGCGGCAACCCGCAGTCGGCGCTGTTGATGGGCCTGCCGGTCGGCCGCACCCGGATCGCCGTCTACACGATCAGCGGTCTCTGCTCGGCGATCGGGGGCATTCTGCTGTCCTTCTACACCCTGTCGGGCGCCCCACTGATCGCCGTGGGCATGGAGCTGGACGCGATCGCCGCAGTGGTCATCGGCGGCACCCTGCTCACCGGCGGAGCCGGCTACATCCTGGGCACCGTGCTGGGTGTGCTCGTGCTCGGCGTCATCCAGACACTGATCACCTTCGACGGCACGCTCAACTCCTGGTGGACCAAGATCGTAATCGGCGGGCTGCTGTTCGCGTTCATCCTGCTCCAACGCCTCATCGCCATCGGCAAGAAGTAACCCACGACCCGCACATCGGAAGGCAACCCCCCATGACTAGCCCATCCCCGGCCGCCGAGGTCTGGTTCCTCACCGGCAGCCAGGGCCTCTACGGCCCCGAGACCCTGCGTCAGGTGGCCGATCAGTCCCAGCAGATCGCCGCGCGACTCGATGCCGATCCCGCCATCCCCGCCCGGGTGGTCTGGAAGCCCGTACTCACCTCCAGCTCCGAGATCCTGGCCGTCTGCCGCGACGCCGCCGTACAGGGGGTCGTGGGGATCATCGCGTGGATGCACACCTTCTCCCCGGCGAAGATGTGGATCTCCGGCCTGGACGCGTTGCGTACCCCGCTGCTGCACCTGCACACCCAGGCGAACGTGGCGCTGCCGTGGTCCGAGATCGACATGGACTTCATGAACCTCAACCAGGCCGCCCACGGCGACCGGGAGTTCGGATACGCGCAGACCCGCCTCGGCGTCGCCCGCAAGACGGTCGCCGGGCACGTCAGCAACCCGCAGGTCACCGCCCGAATCGCGGCGTGGACCCAAGCCGCGATCGGCTACTCGGAGATGCGGTCGCTGCGGCTGGTCCGCTTCGGCGACAACATGCGCGACGTGGCCGTCACCGAGGGCGACAAGGTCGAGGCTGAGCTGAGGTTCGGGGTCTCGGTCAACACCTACGGGGTGAACGACCTGGTCCAGTCCGTCGACGCCGTCGCCGACTCACGGATCGACGAGCTGGTCAAGGAGTACGACGACAGCTACCGGCTGGACCCGACGCTGCGCCCCGACGGTGAGCGCCACGACTCCCTGCGCTACGCCGCCCGTATCGAGGCCGGGTTGCGGGACTTCCTCGAGGCCGGCGGGTTCGGCGCCTTCACCACGAATTTCGAGGACCTCGGCGGGCTGCGGCAACTGCCCGGCATCGCCGTGCAGCGGCTGATGGCCGACGGCTACGGCTTCGGCGGGGAAGGCGACTGGAAGACCTCCGTACTGGTGCGCACGCTCAAGGCCATGTCGGTGGGGAGCGGCGGCGGCACGTCCTTCATGGAGGACTACACCTACGACCTCACCCCTGGGCGGGAACTCGTCCTCGGCGCGCACATGCTGGAGGTCTGCCCGAGCATCGCCGACGCGACGCCGACCGTGGAGATCCACCCGTTGAGCATCGGCGGGCGCGAGGACCCCGTGCGGTTGGTTTTCGACGCCCGGCCCGGTCCGGCGGTGGTCCTGGGGCTGGCGGACATCGGCGAGCGGTTCCGGCTGGTGGCCAACGAGATCGACGTGGTCGCCCCACCGCAGCCGCTGCCCAAGCTGCCGGTCGCCCGGGCGGTGTGGCGGCCCCGCCCGAACCTCGCCGCCTCCGCGGAGGCCTGGCTCACCGCGGGCGCACCGCACCACACGGTCCTGTCCCAGGCCGTCGGGACCGAGGAACTGCACGACCTCGCCGAAATGACCGGCACCGAACTTGTCGTCATCGACGCCGAAACCACCCCTCGGCGGTTCGCCCACGAGATCCGCTCGAATCAAGCCTATTTCCGACTGGCCAGAGGATTCTGAGCCGGAATCACAATTGGCGAGAATCGACTAACAATCGACGCGACCCGGTGCCGGAAACGCACCGGCACGCCCATCCGCAACCGAGCGCCGCACGGCCCTCCCCACCGCTATCGCCGGGGAGGGCGTGCGCCTCTCCCCGCCGAAAGCGGCAGGACTACGATGACCTCGACAGGGAGGTGCCATGATTCAACAGCCGGCCGTGCGCGCCGCAGTCATGAGCGATGTCGCACGTCTTGCCGGCGTCTCCCATCAAACCGTCTCCCGAGTGCTGAATAATCATCCGAGCGTCCGGCAGGAAACCCGGGAACGGGTGCTCCGGGCCGTGCATCAGCTCAACTACCGACCCAACGCCCTGGCCCGCGGGCTGGCCTCACGGCGCTCCCACGTCATCGGCGTGGTCAGCTTCGACACGATCCTCTACGGCCCGGCCGCCACCCTGCTCGGCATCGAGCGCGCAGCCCGCGCCGCCGGCTACGGCATCAGCATCGTCACCCTGGAACGGCTCGACCGGTCCGGGGTGACCTCCGCGATCGACGCCCTGGCCGAGCAGTCCGTGGCCGGGGTCGTGCTCATCGCCCCGATGGTCAGTGCCGCGGTGCACGGCCTGCCCACCGGCGTACCCGCGGTGGTGGTCGAGCCCGGCGGCGACGGCGAGTTGCCCAACGTCGCGGTCGACCAGGTTGCCGGCGCCCGCCTCGCCGTCGAGCACCTCCTCGAGCTCGGGCACGAGACCGTGTGGCACATCGCCGGGCCGCGCGACTGGCTGGAGGCCCGCGACCGCACCGACGGGTGGCGGCTTGCCCTGGAGACGGCCGGCCGCCGCGTCCCGCCCGTCATCGCCGGAGACTGGAGCCCGCGGTCCGGCTACGAGATCGGCCAGACCCTGGTCGACCGCCCGGACATCACCGCGATCTTCTGCGCCAACGACCACCAGGCGCTCGGCCTGCTCCGCGCCCTGCACCAGCGGGGCGTGCGGGTTCCGGACGACGTCAGCGTGGTCGGATTCGACGACATTCCGGAGGCCGCGTACTTCTCCCCGCCGCTGACCACCATCCGCCAGGACTTCGACGAAGTCGGCCGCCGGTGCGTCGCCGCACTGCTGGAGCTGATGACCGCCGACCCGTCCCTCGGACAGGCGAACCCACCCCCGGTGGCACCCACGCTCGTGGTCCGGGACAGCAGCGGCAGCCGGAAGTCCTGAGCAAAGACCCCGAACGGCCCGGCGGAATCGTTCTCCGCCGGGCCGTCCGTTCCACACGCCGCTTGAGCCACCTACCGGAGGGCTCGCCAGCCATCCATGGCCCGGCGCGGCCCGGCCCCGATCGACCCCCGGCAGACAGGAACGGTCACGGGGCCAGATCCCGCTCGGACTTGGCGGCCGCGAGGAAGATGGCCTGCCGCTGCGATTCGGTGTGCCGCCCGGCGGTGACCCATTCGTCCGAGACCACCATCACCCGCTGAAGGAACTGTCCGTGGTTGCGGAAGGGCGCCGTCTCCCAGACCCGGTCGAGGAACGTCTCGCCGCCCTCGTCCCGAATGCCGTCGTTCGGTACGCCGGTGGCGGCCGACCCGAAGACGACCTCGGGTTCGACCCGCTTGACATACGGATGGTAGGCATTGAACTGCCCAGGCACCGGGTCGGAGATGTAGTACGGCGCCAGGGTGTATCCGTGCGTCGTGAAATGCATCGGGACATTCGTCGGCTGGATGGCACCGGCCAGGTCGCCGTCCAGCTTCAGGTCCTTGAAGAAGGTGAACTCCCGGTAGCTGGGCGTGTCGTCGCGGACGACCATGAGGGTGGGGCCGTAGAGAATGGACTGGATCGACTTGTTGTCGAGCGCCTTTTCCACGCGGAAGCTGAACGGCATCGAGATGTCGATCGTGTCGCCGCGGGACCAGTGCCGGTCGAGGGTCACGTAGCTGCCGGGTGCCGCGGTCAACTGCTGGCGAAGGCCGTTGATCCGGACCGTGTAGCCCTTCACGGCCCACGACGGCACCCGGAGGCTGATCTTCAGCCGGCCGCTGCCCTGGTCGATCCGTAGCCGGCTGGCCCCTTCGGTCGGGTACTGCGTCTCCTGGGTGATGACGAACCCGCGGCCGGGCCAGGTCAACGTCGAGGCGATGAAGAGGTTGACGTAAAGCGTCGACTCGTCCGCCGACTGGAAGTAGATCGACTCCTGGTACTTGGTGTGGCTCTCTAGGCCGGTGCCGTTGCAACAGCTACCGTTTCCGCCGTACCGGCTGTATTCGATGGTGCTGCCGATCCTCCGCGAGCGGCCGGGCCACATGTTCTGGTGGTAGGTCACCTCGGTGGCGGTGACGCTGTCAACGTCCCGGCGTGAGCTGAGGACCTGGTTGTGCAGCGCCTTCTCGTAGAAGTCCATGTAGGCCGGATTCTGATCGTGGAAGAACAGATTCCGCGTCAGCCGGAGCATGTTGTAGGCGCAGCAGGTTTCGGCGTGCCGCGGGTCCGAGGACGAGGTGAATCCGGAGGTGATGATCCCGCGTACCCCGAAGTGCTCGCTGCGGCCGGCGCCGCCGTTGCTGAAGGTGCGGTGTGGGACGACCATCGCCCAGAAGTTCCTGGCGGCGGTGTGGTACTCCTCGACGCCGGTCTGCTCGAAGATCCGCAGGTAGCCGATGTTCGGGGCCATGTACTGGTTGGCGTGCCGCCCGTTCAACTCGTCGCGCTCGGCGAGCGAGGCGTCGAACAGCGTGGTGAAGGTGAACGCCTTGGCGGCCTGAAGGTACCGAGCCGACGCTTCGGCGTCCGGGGCGAGCGCCGAGAGTTCGGCCATGACCTCGTTCATCGAGCCGGCCTCGCCAGCGCTGTAGATGTTCCACATCCGATCCAGCTCGGCCTGGCTGTACCGGCTGAGCCGGTGGTAGGCCCAGTCCCCCATGCGGAAGGCGATGTCCAGCGCCTCCTCGTTTCCGGTCAGGTGGTAGGCGTTGAGCAGCCCCCTCATGATCTTGTGGCAGGTGTACCACGGCGCCCAGACCGCGTTGGCGCCGCTGTTCGGCTGGAGTGTCGGTGGTTCGAGCCGGCTGAACTGCCCCTCGGGGAAGGCGGCGAGGAAGCCGGGATAGCTCGTGCCGATGATGGTGGCGTCGCGGCCGTTGCCCGAGTGGTCGACGGCGGTCTCTCCCTCCTCCTCGAAGCGGTACCAGGCCACCATGCCGGTGCGGTCCGGCGACTCCGGCGCCGGGTCATTGGCGAGTGCCTGCACCTCGGCTGAGGTCAGGGCGCGGCCGTAGACCCGGAAGTCGTCCACCGTCGCGTTGAGATAGGGGTCGTTGGCGCTCTGCGACCGCCCGATCCAGTTGTTGGTGGTCGAGCCCAGGTTGGCCGGGGTCAGTCGGATCGTGTTCGCCCCGACCTCGATCCCGTTGACGTAGAGCCGGCCAGTGGCGTCCGCGGTGGAGATCGTCACCGCCACGTGGGCCCACTCGCCGACCGGGACCGAGTTGCTCGCGCCGTCGATACGCTGCTCGTTGCCGCTGCCGCTGGTGGTGATCGCGAACCGCGGGCCCAGGTTGGCCGAGACCCACGGCGACAGCGTCATGTAGGTGCTCGAACTGGCGCCGAAGGTGAAGATCTTGGCGTTGGTCTGGGTGGTGGCGTGCTTGATCCAGACCGCGATCGTCACGTCGCTGACGCCGGCGAGAAGCCCCGCGGGCAGCAGGACGTACTGGTTCGGGTGCGGGTCGCTGAGCCGTACCGCCCTGCCGGACCGGCCGGCGACCCGGCCGACCTCCCGCCCGTCCAGCGCGCGCTGGCACTTGCCCAGCTCCTCGACCAGGTAGTCGAGCTTGTCGAGGAAGATCTCCTCGCCGGTGGCGGCGTAGGCCTGGGACAGGAGCGTCATGTAGTGCCCGGTGAAGTGCCCGCGTAGCAGGTGGTTCGGCGTGTCCCAGCCGCCCGGCCAGGTGCCGGGGGCAGGCAGGCCGGCGTTGGCCCGGAACAGGTGCAGCATCCGGTCCGGTCCGTCAAGGATGTTGGCCGTGCCCGGGTAGTTCCTGGCGTAGTTGAGCATCCGGTCGCGCTTCTGCTGGAAGATCCCCTCGTGTAGGGCCACCTGGCCGAGGTCGAACGGCTTGGCTGTGGTACGGCCGAGCTGCACGGGAGTATTCCCGGTTCCGGCGCCGCCGCCGTTGGCGCTGGCCGCCGAGACTCCCGTGGCCGACGCGATGGTCATCGCGGCGGGGGCGGCGGAGGCCAACACGCCCACCCGGAGCAGATTTCGGCGGGAGAACTGCTTGCCCACTTCTCACTCCCTTGGTTTGGCCCGTGGTCGGGGCCCGCTGACGAGGGATTCACCGGAAGCCGCCATCGCAGGACAGGCGCAGGCGGGTGTCCGGAGGTGGTGGCCTCGGCACGTGGTCGTCCACCGTCGCGGGCGAGCCGGGCATGTGAGCGCGCTCAAGGCCGTTGCCTGAGTACAACCTGCAGGTAACCGCGCAGGTTAAGGCGGTTCAAGTGTTACCGCTCACATCAGCGTTGTCAATGGAACTGCGCAGTCCGGCGCGACCCGCCCACCGTTTCCGGCCGACACGCCCACTGCCGATAAAGCAGCGGAGGGGCTGCCTGACAGCAGCCCCTCCGCGTACCTCAGTTCCCCGTCATCGGAGCTTGAACAGCGCGGTCAGGCTCGACCCGTCACGGGTCGTCGCGGTGACCGCGTAGCAGGCGCCGGGGGTGGCCGGCGTCTTCCAGTTGTACTGGAACTGGCCGTCCGCGTACTTCAACGAGGTGGCACCACTGCCGAGCACCTCGATGTCGGCCGTCGGGGCGCCAGCCGCGCAGGTGACCTGCTTGGCGTCCATCGTGACCAGTGCGGTGTCGGTCAACTCGGTGTCACCCGAGAAGACCTGGAACTTCATGGGCACGGTGCTGCCACCCTTGACGGTGTTGAGCACCCCGCCCATGTCGACCGGGCTGGAGAAGCCCTTCACCGTCCACGGCAGCACGGTGTACGTCTGGGTGGCGGTACCCACGTTGCCCGCGGCGTCGGTCGCCGTCGCGGTGAGGGTGTGCGTGCCCACATCGGTGCGGTAGCCACTGACGACGCAACCCGCCGGACCAGAGGTGGCGTCGCTCGCGGTGCACGCGGGGGCGGCCGGCACCGCGCCGAAGTACACGATGCCGACCGTGGCGGAGAACTCCGCCCTCGGCGCGACCGTGTCGACCTTGACCGTGGCCGCCTTCAATTCCTCGACGTTGCCGCTGGTGTCGGTCGAACGGAACTCCACCCGGTGGGTCCCCTGCTGGTCGACGAGGACCGGTCCGTCCCCGTAGGCCGTCCAGTCCCCGCCGTCGAGCCGGTACTGCGTGCTGGCCACGGCGAACGCGTCCTTCGCCTGAAGCGTGAAGGACGGGACCGCCTTGTACCACCCGTTGTCGCCGTTCGGCTCCGCCGGCGACCAGGTCAGCGTCGTCGTCGGGGCCACCGTGTCCGTGCCGACGGTGAGGGTCAGCGTGGTCTGCGTGGCACCGGCCTGGCTGACGTAGTCGGGCAGGATCAGATCGCCGATGACCACGTACCGGCCCGGGGTGTTGACGATGTTCCCGTCAAAGCGCCAGTCGACGCCGATGGCCTGGTTGTCCCGGGATCCGTCGTTGTAGGACACCTCCACCTTGTTGGGCAGGTAGGGCTGCTCACCCACGTCCACGGTCTGTTCGAACGTCTCGGCACCCTGGATCGAGATGCCGCCCTGGGACATCTCGGGCCGCACGTAGATGCGGGCCTCAGCGATCAGGCCGTAGGCGTCGTTCGTGCCGTAGACCACGAACGGGTCGACGTTGGGCTCCGCGACCATCGCCGGCGTGATCTCCTGCCACTTGAATCCGACCTTGCCGCGGGCGCCGCTGGCGTAGATCCCGTCGAGCTCACTCGGCAGGATGGGCACCTCGCCCACGCCGGTCCGGATCAGCACCGGCGAACGCACCGAGTCGACCGTCTCGCCGTTGGCGCGCCAGCGCAGCACGCCTGTGCCCGCGCCGCTGCCCTGAACGCCCCAGATGCGGATGCGCAACCGGCTCGTCGTGATCGGTTCGAAGTCGAAGTGGTTGTAGGCGTTGATGGCCACCCCGTTGGCGTACGTCGACCCCTTGGTGAGGGTGACGGGCGTCCACGTGGTGCCGTCCGAGGAGGTCTCGATGGCGTAGGTCGTGCCGTTGGGCCGGCGGGTGCCGCCATTGTCGTCGTACCAGTAGATGTCGGTCGACGACAGCCGCACCGGCGAGGTCCAGCTGTACTGGATCCACGCCTCCCGGGCGGTGCTGGTGCCGTTCTGTGTCTGGCCCCAGTTGCCCCAGCCGTTGCCGGCGCCCGGGTTCGAGCTGCTCGGGTTGCTGGCTTCGTTGACCCGCTGGTGGTTCTCCCACGACGCCGTACCGCTGGTGGTGACCGTCGCCGAGGAGCCGAACTCCGCGGTCACCGCCCGCTTGGCGAGGGTCACCGCAACGGTTGCCTCGGACTGCTTGGCGCCGTCGTCGGCGACGAACCGGAACACGTAGTCACCGGCGATCGTGCCGGTCACCCGAGTCGCCAGCGCCTTTGGGTCGGCGAAGATGACGCCCGCACCCTGCGGCGCGGAGACGGTCTCCCAGCCGAAGCTGAGCTCGTTGTCGTACGGGATGCCGTCGTCGGACGCCGTGCCGACCAGTTTGGTGGACAGGTTGCCGTCCGCCGAGCCGTCGCGCGTGGCGGTGACGACGGGCGCCTGGTTGGAGACGGCGGGCACGTCGCGCCCGGAGTTGAACACCTGGACCTCGGCGATCGCCGTGTAGTAGGTCGGGCTGTTCGTGAACGCGATGCGCACCTTGTTCGACGTGACGGTCTTGAAGAGCGCCTCGTTGAACTTGGCCGCCGGGACCGTCGGGTTCTTGAACTGGTCCGGCACCTCCTTCCAGCCGCCGCTGTCGTTGGGCACCTGGACCCACCAGCGCGCGGGCTCGTGGTAGCCGCCGGCCTGCCGGTCGCTGACGAAGGTCACCTTCACGTTGTCGAAGGACTTGGCCGACCCCAGGTCGAGCTCGACGTAGCCGTTCTTCTCGGTGGTGCCGTAGTTGCCCCAGAACGGCTCGTTCGCGGTGACGCCGTCGGTCACGGCGGCCAGCGACACCGGCCGCTCGGGCTCCGCGATCGCCCCGGGCGTGTAGTTCATCGAGGTGGTGCTCCAGCCCGGCGTGTGGAACTGCCGCCACGGCGTCGGCCGCGCGCCCTGCTGGGTGTACGACGAGCTCAGCGCGGCGCCCGTCGCCAGGTTCGGCGCGTTCTGGCTGAGGTCGATGCCGGCCGTCTTGAGGTACTCGACGACGCGGTCGTCCTTGATCGTGGTGTTCACCGCGCTCGGGAAGTTACTCCGGCTCCCCGCGGTGAAGGTGACCGTCACGCCGTCCTCGGCCTGGACCTGGTTGGTGTTCGGGTCGTAAGTGAGCTTGCCGAGCTTGTCGGTGCTGACCTTCTTCTCGCCGTCCAGGAACAGGCTGTAGCCGGCGCCCAGGCCGTACTTGCTGCCGTCGGGGTCCCAGACGATCGTCACGTCGTGCCCGTGGTAGCGCAGGTTGTTGGCCATGAAGTGGTCGTAGCCGAACTTGATCGGCCACAGCTCGATCTTGTCGTCGGACCGTGGCTGGAGGCCCGCCATGTCCTCGACGAAGATGTAGTTCATGTTCCCGAGCATCACGTGGTTCGGGTTGTTGCGGTTGTAGGTCTTCGCGGTCGCGTTCCAGTTGGAGTAGTACTCCGCCTGGTTCGGGGCCCGCACGTCCGCACCCGGGTAGATGCTCCAGGCCATCCAGTCCAGCAGCCGCTTGGCGTACTCGGGGGTGACGTACTTCTGCTGCGGGTCGTAGTGGCGCAGCGCCGAGCGGACACCGCGGTACTGCACGGTGAAGTTGATGTTGGAGAAGTTGTTCGAGCCGCCGATCCCGTAGGCCGCCCGGTCGTACTGGTTGGCGGTGTAGAACGGGAAGATCGGGAAGTTGTCGCCGTAGGTCAGGAAGCGGTACCCGTCGACGTAGTTCTGCCACTGGTCGAACGGAATGAGGTTCTCGGCGTAGACGTCGTAGAGGTTCGACTCCTTGGCCGGGATCAGGGCACGGGCGGACGCGGGCAGCGGGTTGGCCTTGCCGTTGGAGCTGGCCGCGCTGGTGGCTCCGTACGACGTGCGGGCCAGGAACATCCGCATGTCGGGGCTCCACAGCTGGCTGAGGATCGCGTCGCGGGTGCCGTTGGCGGCGGTTGCCATCTCGTTGACCTTGGCCTGGTCGGCGCCGGAGATCTGGTAGAGCTGCCTGGCGGCGTCGAGGGCGCCCCACACGTACGCCGATTCGGGGCGTTCGATCGTGCGCGCGCCGGGAGCGCCGGCGTTGGACTTCGGGAAGCCGAAGGAGATGGCGTCGGCGTCGTTGCCCGGCATGTAGTTGGTGTCGTAGGCGATGAGCTTGTTCTTGTTGCCGTCGTAGTGCTCGAGCTGGCCGACGCCGTCGCCCTCGAAGTACTGGGCGAACTTGCGTGCGATGTCCTTGCCGCCGCCGTGCACGTTGTACGCCTCGAGGCCGGCCGTGCCGATGTACTGCGAGTAGTGGTTGTTCCAGCTGGTGTGACCGGGGCTGTCCAGGAAGGCGGAGGAGCCGGACAGCTCGCCGATGTTGAGGATCTGGCCGTACGGCAGGTAGGGCGTACGCAGCCACTTGGTGTCCTGCAGGTGCATCGGCTGGGTCAGCGCGATGGCGTTCTGGTAGAGGTTCGACCCCTCGACCGTGGTGGGGTACTGGTAGGCGTAGCCGGGCGCGTTGGCGTCGAGGCTGTTGTAGCGCTCGCCCCACCAGCGGTAGACGATGGCCTTTTCGAGGGCGGGGTCGGGGACGTTGATGTAGGGGACGTCCTGGGCCCAGCGGCGGTTGAACTCGGTGATGCCGGTGCGCACGGCCTGGGCCGGTGCCATCGCGGCGTACTCCTGGTAGCTCTCCACTGTCTTTGGCAGCGTGGCCGAGGAGACGGCGCCGACGACCGACAGCGACACCGCGCCGCCGGCGGGCACGGTGATCTGCCGGTCGAGGTTGGTGCCGCTACGGGTGAAGCCGGCACCGGTGAGGTCGATCGTGACGGTGTTCCACGGGGTGTCGACGAGCCCGTTGTTGGCGCCGCTGGTGATGGTGCGGGTGCCGGTGAGCTCGGCGGCGCTCTTGCCGGCCTGGGTGGCCAGCGGCGAGGCGGCGCGGACGGTGAAAGTCGCCGGCGAGCCGCCGGGGTTGGTGAAGTCGATGGCCGTGACGGCGACGTTGTCGTAGGTGATGAACTTGGTCAGGTCGGCGGTGACGCCGGTGGTGCCGATCGTGTAGCGGCCCTTGGCGTGGCTCGGCGCGTTGAACCGGTTCGCGCTGACCTCGGTGACGGTCTGCCCGGGCACGGTGACGGTGTAGAGGTTGCCGAGGTTGTTGGGACCGCCGACGTAGGTGCTGCCGGCAAAGCCCATGGTGGTGAAGTTGTTGGTGCTCGCGCCGCGCATGTAGAGGGAGCGGCCCCTGGTCATCAGCACCGCGGACCCGAGCGTCCCACGGACGCCCAGCACGCGGTCGAGGTAGTAGTCCGTGCCGCCGGCGGCGAGGTCCTTGTCGAAGATCGACTGGTGCATGTTCGAGGCGGTGAAGGGCACGCCGGGCTTGAGCTGCGCGGCGACCTCGGCGACGTTGTTGTAGACCGGGTCCCCGATCTCCATGACGTGATTCTGCCCGTTGGTGTAGACCCCCACGTCGCCCTCGTTGCCGGGCAGGATCGGGCTGGCGGCGTGGGCCGGGGACGGCAGGCCGACGACCCCGCCCACGACCAGCGCGGCCAGCGCCGCCCAGAGGGGCGTCCTCCTCACGCGTCTAGTCATCGTGCGTTTCCTCCTTGATATCGGTGCGGCTGGCCATCGGGGGCGCTACCAGCTCCGCACCTTGGTGGTGGTGGTGGTGTTTCGGGGCATTGCGTGCGGCTGCCGGGTATCCCGAACCCGCGGTGGCCTTTCGGGCCTCGACACCGGCCTCGTCGCGAATGAACGGCAGCGCTGGGGCGGTCGCCCGTCGCGGCCGCCCGAGGTGCGCTCCTGTGAGCGAGGCCACATGAGACCCGAGTGTGAGCGCTAACATTAGTGCCGTCAATCCTCGACCTGGCTTTTCTTTCTCGAAGTCCACACCGGCGGGGCACAGCGTTAGCGCTCACTTCGGCGGGCCGGCCTGAGGGCTGGTCACCGGCCAGGGCCGAGGCTCGCGCTGAAGCGGCGGCCCGAGCTGGATCGGATCCGGGGACGAGCCGACCCGGCGGCCGCCCGTCGCACGAGCAGACACGCCGGGGCCGACCCGCTGGTCTCCTCCGGTCCATCTCGGGCACCGCCGACCGTCAGCCCGTGGGAAGCCAGACGCGCATCGTGGAGGGCCCCCGGTTGGCCCAGGCGTGGTACTCCACCAGGGCCACCTCGGCGAACTCCTCCCCCGCTCCGGGTGCCGACTCGGCCCCGGCGCTCCGGTAGGGCCAGTCGTGGTCCTGCGGGCGCACGCGCCGGCAGCGCACGACGACCCTGCCGTCGACCAGGCGAGGCGGCTCGCTCGGGTCGACGCGCAGCTCGTCAACGGTCTCGACGCCGGTCACGTCGACGGATTCCAGGGCCAGCACGAGCGGGCCGCGCTCCACCGCGACACAGCCGCGGACCGCGTCGATGCGGGCATCCGGGTACGTGAAGCGGGGTGCCATCGGCAGGTACAGGACGACCTTGTCGCCGCGTCGCCACGTCCGTCGCTCGGTGACGACGCCCGGGCCGACCGGGAGGGTGGTTCCGTCAACGGTCAGCGTCGCGCCCTCGACGGCCCAGCTAGGAACGCGCAACGACAGCGACCAGGGGCGGTCGTCGTCGCTGTCGACCCGCACCCGGACATGGCCGTCGTGGGGGTAGTCGGTCGCGACGGTGACGCACAGGTCACGCCCGTCGGCCAGGCGGTGCGTGACGGTGCCGGGCAGGTACTGGTGGAGCTGCAGACCCTCGTCGTCCGCAGTGGCGACGTACGCCGCCAGGCTGGCCATGGTCCGTGCCACGTTGGTCGGGCAGCAGGACACCTCGAACCAGGGCGCGCGCAGCGAGGCGGCGGCCCGAAGGCTGGGCCGGTCGGTGTCCGGGACGGTGCCGAGTTCCCGGCGGTGCAGGGTGTTGGTGTAGAAGAAGCTCCGGCCGTCGGCCGACGGCGACGTCGACACCACGTTGAACAGCGTCCGTTCGATGAGGTCGGCGTACCGGGGGTCGCCGGAGGCGAGCAGCAGCCGCCAGGCGAGCATCACCGAGCCGACGCCGGCGCAGGTCTCGGAGTACGCGCGGTCGGGCGGCAGCACCCAGTCGTCGCCGAACGCCTCATCCTGGTGGCGGGAGCCCTGCCCGCCCGTGACGTACGTGCGCCGCGCCACCGTGTTCTGCCACTGCCGACGCACCGCCGCCAGCAGGCTCGCGTCGTCCGTCTCGACCGCGACGTCGACGGCGCCGGCGGAGAGGTAGTTCGCCCGCACCGCGTGCCCGCGCAGCACTGTCGCCTGGCGCACCGGGATCTCGTCCTGGAAGTACTCCCGGCCCCATTCCACGTCGCGGAGCCGGCCGTGGCCCCTCCGTTCGACGAAGAGAGCGGCCTGGGCGAGGTAACGGTCATCGCCGGTGACCCGGGCGAACTCGACCAGCGCCGTCTCGATCTCCGGGTGGCCGCAGACGCCGTCGATGCCGTCCGGTCCGAACGTTTCGCAGACGTTGTCGGCGGCACGGCGAGCGACCGCGAGCAGCCCGTCGTCGGCGTCCGGACGGGTCCGCGCGCGGGCGACCGCCGCCTGCAGGAGGTGACCGGTGCAGTAGAGCTCATGCCCCCACTCCAGGTCGGACCAGCGGGGCGCCTGGCCCGGCCGGCCGAACTTGGTGTTGAGGTACCCGTCCGGCTCCTGCGCCTCGGCCACCCGCCGAACGACGGCGCGGAACCGCGACTCCAGGCCCGCGTCGCCCGTCCGGCCGATCTCCCACGCCATCGCTTCGAGGAACTTGTAGACCTCAGAGTCGGAGAACTCACGTCCGCGCCGCTCGCGAGCCAGGTCGCCCTTCTCGGCGGCGAGGTCGAAGTTTCGGATCCAGCCTTCCCGCTCGAGCCAGTGCTGGATGTGCTCGAGGGTCGCCGCAGCGTTGACCGATTGGCGCTCGGCCCAGAATCCGCCCGTGATCCGGACGTCGCCCAGTCCGAGCGGCCGGAGCCGGCCGCGGCTCGCCATGACAGGTGCGGCCGTGGGTGCGGTGCCGATCATGGTCATCCTTTCAGGGCGCCGGACATGAAGCCGCGCACGTAGTGTCGTTGAAGCAGCAGGAACAGGACCATGCACGGAAGCGCGAGGACGACCACGCCCGCCTCGGTCGCGCCGTAGTCGACGACGCCCTGGACCTGGCCACGAAGGTTGGACACGGCGAGGGGCAGGGTCATCCGCTCGGAGTCGTTGATGAGGATCAGCGGCGCCATGAAGTCGTTCCACGCGGCGAGGAACGCGAAGAGCGCGACAGTGATCATGCCCGGCTTCACCGCGGGCACGAGTACGCGCCAGAGCGCGCCGAAGGACGAGCATCCGTCGACCAGTGCGGCCTCGTCGAGCTCCCGCGGCACCGCCTCGAAAGAGATGCGCATCAGGAAGGTGGAGAACGGCAGCTGGAACACCGTGAGCACGAGGGCCACGCCGACCAGGGAGTTCTGCAGTCCCACCTCGTTGAGCAGCACGTACAGCGGGATGAGCAACGTCGCGTACGGGACCATGAGGATGGCCAGCGTGATCAGGAACAGCACGTTCTTGCCGGGGAACCGGAACCGCGCGAACGCGTACCCGCCGAGCAGGGAGATCAGCAGGGTCAGGGCGACCGTCAGCGCGGACACGAACGCCGAGTTCGCGAGGTAGCGCCAGATGCCGGCCTGGTAGTTGGTCAACGTCTCGTAGTTGCCGAACCCCCAGCGTTGCGTCTGGTTCGTGCCGGCCTGCGGCGCGACGGAGGCGACGGCCGTCCAGACGAGCGGAAACAGGAAGATCAGGGCCAACGCCCCGGTCAGTACCCAGTAGGGCGTCCGCAGTGCGACGCCGGCGAGGGTGGTGGTACCACCCGAACTGCCTGGTGCGGCCGGGGCCGTCGTAGGCGTCGACGGCCGTTCGCTGATCGCGGTGGCGGTGGACGGGGAACCGGTGGGCATCGCGTCAGCTCTCCTCGGACCGGAAGGCGCGCATCTGCAGCGCGTTGATGATGACCAGGGCCACCAGCGCGATGATGGAGAGGGCCGCCGCCACCCCGAGGTCGTTCTGGCCCTGGAACGCCACCGAGTAGATGAGCTGAACCACGGAGATCGTGCTGTTGTCCGGGCCGCCCTTGGTGAGGATGTAGAACTGCTCGAAGGCGAGCAGGGAGCCGGTCACGCAGAGCACGGTGGTCAGCGCCAGTGTCGGACGCAGCAGCGGCAGGGTGACCTTCCAGAACGTCTGCCAACGGCTGGCGCCGTCCATCCGCGCAGCTTCGTACACGTCCGCCGAGATGCCCTGCAAGCCGACGAGCATGAGCACCATGTAGAAGCCGGCGTAGCGCCAGACGATGAGGAAGATCGTGGAGAAGAGCGCCGCGTTCGGTGAACCGAGGAAGGTGAAGCCCCAGCGCTCCATCAGGGGTGCCACCGGGCTGGCGTACGGCGAGTAGAGCACGTAGAACAGCAGCGATGCGGAGGCCAGCCCGAGCGCGCTGGGCACCAGGAACGAGGCGCGGACCAGGTTGTTCCATCGGCTCGACTCCTGCACGAGCAGGGCTAGGCCCAGCCCGAGCAGCAGCAGCAACACGGTCGCGAGCACCGTGTACTTGATGGTGAACACCACCGATGAGGTGAAGAACCGGTGGTTCACCGCCTTCACGAAGTTGTCGGGGAAGTTGATTCCCTGGTCGCCGGCCAGCAGCGGCCATCTCGACGCCGACATCCGGATCACAAGCAGCAGCGGAACAGCGAACAGCGCCGCCACGAAGACCGCGGTCGGTGTGGCGTAGAGCCAGCCGAGCAGGGCTCGACGGCTGCTGCGACGGGCGACGCGTCGAATCGCCGCACCGGATGGAGGTGCGTTGACTCTCATGGAAACCTCTCGTTCATTGGCCGGCGGGCAGCTGCCGCGTGCCGGGCCGGTGTCGTGCCGCGAGGGTGTGCCGGACCGGCGGCCCGGCACACGCCCACGGCGAACGGCTACTGCCCCAGCACGGCAGAGATCTCGTCGTTGTCCTTCTGGAGATTGCCGCCCTCACCCAGCACCTGGTTGCGCACGAGGGTCAGCCACGGGCTGTTCGGCGCGTTGAACGCCTGCTGGAAGTTCAACGCGACCGGCGTGTCACCCTTGCCGGCCACCTCGTTGATGGTGACCAGCCGCGGGTCCTGGGCGGCGTACTTGTTGTTCGCCAGGTCGGAGCGCGACACCACGTCCTTGTTCTTGGCCAGGACCTCGACCTGGGCCTCCTCGGACATCATCCAGTTCAGGAAGTTCCAGGCCTGCGCGGCCTTCTTCGAGTCTTTGGAGACACCGATGCCGTCGCCACCGACGAAGGTGGAGGCGCCACCGTTCGGGCCGGGGATGCCGGCGACCCCGACATCGAACGGCGTCGAGGAGAGCAGCGTCGCCGGGTAGAACATCAGGCCCACCTTGCCCTGGGTGAACCCGGCCGTCCAGGTCGGGCCCGCCTCGTCCTTCGACGACGGGAGCACGGCACCGGACTTCCACAGGTCCCGCCAGGTGCTGTAGACCTTCTGGGCGGTGTCGTCCGCGAGCTTGGACTTGGCGCCGTCCTCGCTGAGCACCTCACCGCCGCTGGCCCAGATGGTGGGGAACCAGGTGAAGACCAGGCACCCGCCGCAGTTCAGACCGGTTGCCGTGCCGTAGACGCCATCCTTCTTCAACGCCTGGATCGCCTTGGCGGCGGCGGCGTACTCCTCCAGCGTCGCCGGGGCCTTCTCCGGGTCCAGGCCGGCGTCCTTGAACAGCTGCTTGTTCCAGAACATCATCGACAGGTCCAGCACGAAGGGCAGCACGTACGACTTGCCCTCGCGCGTGCCGGCCGCGAGGTGCCCCTTGTTGATGGAGTCCTTGAAGCCGAGGCCGTTGATGTTCGAGCTGAGGTCCTTGAACAGCCCCTGCTGCACCCAGTTCGGCACGTAGACTATGTCCGCGGCGAACAGGTCGGGAAGCCCGCCCGAGCCGGCCGCCGCACCCACCTTCGCCACGTAGTCGTCGTTCGGGACGACGGTCAGCTTGACCTTGTTCTTGTGGCTGGAGTTGTACGCCTCGACGAGGAGCTTCGCCTGCTTCTCCAGCGGTGCGCGGGTCCAGAGGGTCAGCTCACTGCCGTCATCGGTGCCATCGGGCCCGGCCTGCACCGCTGCCGACCCCTTCGAGTCGTCCTTGCCGCACGCGGCCGCGCCGAGGGCCAGCGCCGCCACGAGGACTCCTGCCAGCGAGCGCAGGCCAACTCGCCCGCGCGAGGTTCGTCTCATATCCTTCTCCTAGGCTCATCGTTCGATCCGCGCCGCGGTCCCGGCGAGGCTGGAAATTTCTACGTGTGGTGCGTCGGTCCGCACGCCCGCAGGACTCCGTTGGCGTCGGAGATCCCACGGGCCCGGTCCGCCCGGCCGGCCGGCAGGCGGGATTACGGTCGCTGGGCCAGGCGGTGGTACGTGCTGTTCCAGCGGATTCGATCGGCGAACGACCGGGGGTCGGTCGCGGCGTCGATCATGAGCAGCTCGACACCGGCCATGTCGGCGAAATCGGCAAGGGCTTCCCGGCCGACCGCGGTGCTGAGCACGGTGTGGTGCGGACCCCCCGCGAGCAGCCAGCACTCGGCCGACGTGGCGAGATCGGGGTGTGGTTTCCATACCGCACGGGCGACCGGCAGCCGCGGCAGCGGCTCATCCGGCTCCACCAGGTCGATCTCGTTGGCGGTCAGTCGGAGCCGGCCACCCAGATCGGCCAGGCCGACCACGAGACCGGGGCCGGGCGCGGCGGTGAAGACCAGGCGAACCGGGTCCTCGCGATCTCCGATCGACAACGGGTGGATCTGCAGGCTCGGCCGGCCGTCGGCGATGCTCGGGCAGACCTCAAGCATGTGCGCGCCCAGGATCTTCGGCTCGCCCGGCCCCCAGTGGTACGTGTAGTCCTCCATGAACGAGGTGCCGCCGGGCTCGTCTCCGGCCACCACCTTCAGGATGCGCAGCAGCGCCGCCGTCTTCCAGTCCCCCTCACCGCCGAACCCGTAGCCGTCGGCCATCAGGCGCTGCACGGCGAGACCGGGGAGTTGCCGCAGACCGCCAAGGTCCTCGAAGTTCGTCGTGAAGGCGTCAAAGCCACCGGCCTCGAGGAACTGGCGGAGGCCGAGTTCGATCCGGGCGCCGTAGCGCAGGGACTCGTGCCGCTCGCCGCCGCGACGCAGCTCAAGTGCCACGTCGTAGCGCTCCTCGTACTCGACGACGAGCTTGTCGACGTCAGCGTCACCCGCCTCGTCGACGGCCGCGACGAGCGCGTTCACCCCGTAGGCGTTGACCGAGACACCCAGGGTCGCCTGCGCCCCGACCTTGTCGCCTTCGGTGACGGCGACGTCGCGCATGTTGTCGCCGAAGCGGGCCATCCGCAGCGACCGAGCCGCCCGCCAGCCGGTCGCCGCGCGGGCCCACGCGCTGACCCGGTCCGCGACGCCCGGATCGCCGGCATAGCCCGCGACGGTCTTGCGGGCCACCCCCAGCCGCGACTGCACGTACCCAAACTCGCGGTCGCCGTGTGCGGCCTGGTTGAGGTTCATGAAGTCCATGTCCAGCTCGGCCCACGGCAGCGACCGGTTGGCCTGGGTGTGCAGGTGCAGCAGCGGCTTGCCCAGCGCGGACAGGCCGGCGATCCAGGCCTTCGCCGGTGAGAACGTGTGCATCCAGGCGATGACGCCGACCACGGCATCGTCGGCTGTGGCGTCCAGGCAGGTGCGGCGGATCGCGTCGGCGGTCGTCAGCACGGGCTTCCACACCAGGCGAGCGTTAACGCGCAGGCCGCCGGCGAGCGCCTGGCACACCTCGCGGGACTGCGCCGCGACCTGTTCGAGCACGCTCTCGCCGTACAGTGCCTGGCTTCCCGTCAGGAACCAGATCTCACCGGGTTCATCTACTGTCGGCACGAGTGTCACTCCGTTCCATCGGACCGGCCGGGCTGGCCGTACACGTTCTGGTAGCGCGCGTAGAGCCGGTCCACGTCGACCGGATCGATCGCCCGCGGTGTGCCGAGCTGCCGTGCGAGGTGGACGGTCCGCGCGACGTCCTCGCACATGACCGCCGCCTTCACCGCGTCGCGGGGCGTCGACCCGATCGTGAACACGCCGTGGTTGCGCATGAGCACGGCGGGCGATCGGTGCCCGGAGAGCGTCTCCACAATGCCCCGGCCGATGGAGTCATCGCCGATCATGGCGAACGGTCCGACCGGGATCTCGCCGCCGAACTCGTCGGCCATCGCGGTGAGCACGCACGGGATGGGCTCGCCGCGAGCTGCCCACGCCGAGGCGTACGTCGAGTGGGTGTGGACGACACCGCCGACGTCGGGCCGGTGCCGGTAGACGTACGCGTGGGCCGCGGTGTCGCTCGACGGGTTGAGGTCACCCTCGACCAGGTTGCCGTCCAGGTCGCAGACGACGATCGAGTCCGCCGTCAGGTCGGCGTAGTCCACCCCGCTCGGCTTGATGACCATCAGATCGCGACCCGGCACCCGGCCGGACACGTTGCCCGCCGTCCAGGCCACGAGGCGGTACGCGGTCAGCTGCGCATGAAGCGCCGCAACCGCCTCCCGGATCGTTCGCACCGCTTCGGTGAGCGTCGTCTCGTACATCGTCATCGGGTCTCCGCCTCCCGCCGGATCCGGCGCAGCTCGTGCATCACGTCGTTGCCGCCGCGGCCGAAGTAGTCATGCAGCCTCAGGTACTGCGCGTAGAGCGCGTCGTAGGCCGCGGCGCGCTTCTCGTCCGGCTGGTAGACCGCGACGTCGCGCCGGCCCATGGCCGCCGCCGCGTCCGGCACGCTCGGGTACGCGCCGGCGGCGACCGCGGCGTGGATCGCCGAGCCGACCGCGGGTGCGTGCACGGAACCCACGATGCTGATGGGCAGCCTGGTCACATCGCTGTAGAGCTGCATCAGGAACCGGTTCTTGACCAGGCCTCCCGCGACGACGAGTTCGGTGACCGGCACGCGTCCCGCGCGCAGGGCGTCGACGATGGCGCGGGTGCCGAACGCGGTCGCCTCCAGCAGCGCCCGGTAGATGTCCTCGGGCCGGGTCGCCAGGGTCAGCCCGACGACGAGACCGGAGAGTTCATGGTCGACCAGGACGGACCGGTTCCCGCTGTGCCAGTCGAGCGCGACCAGGCCGTGCGCGCCGACCGGTTGCAGGGCTGCCTTCTCGGTGAGCAGGTCGTGCACCGAGATGCCTCGGGCGCGTGCCTCGTCGACGTAAGCCGGAGGGGTGTTCCGCTCGGTGAACCAGGCGAAGATGTCCCCGACGCCGCTCTGGCCGGCCTCGTACCCCCAGAGCCCCGCGACGATTCCGCCATGGACCACCCCGCAGATGCCGGGCACCTCGGTCAGCACCTCGGCACTGACCACGTGGCAGGTCGAGGTGCCCATGATGGCGACGAGCTGGCCGGGCTCGACGGCCCCGGCCGCGGGCGCGGTCACGTGGGCGTCGACGTTGCCGGTGCAGACGGCGATTCCCGCCGGGAGACCGGTCAGCGCCGCGGCCGCGGGCGTCAGGCTGCCGGCTCGGGTGCCGAGCGCCGCGATCGGGCCGGCGAGCTTGCGGCTGACGAAGTCGGTGAAGCCCGGGTGCAGCGCCGCGAGGAAGTCCTCGGCGGGGTAGCGGCCGTCCTGGTAGATCGCCTTGTAGCCGGTCGCGCAGGCGTTGCGGACGTAGGTGCCGGTCAGCTGCCAGACGATCCAGTCGGCGGCCTCGACCCAGCGGTCGGTCCGGGCATAGACGTCGGGGTCCTCCGCGAGGAGCTGGAGGCCCTTGGCGAACTCCCACTCCGAGGAGATCCGACCGCCGTAGCGACTGATCCAGGGCTCACCGCGCTCGTGGGCCAACTGGTTGATCCGGTCGGCGTGGCGCTGGGCCGCGTGGTGCTTCCAGAGCTTGACGTACGCGTGCGGCCGGCCCGTCAGCTCGGGCAGCTCGCACAGCGGTGTGCCGTCCGCGAGGGTGGGCAGCACGGTGCAGGACGTGAAGTCGGTGCCGATGCCGATGACCTCGTCGGCGGCGATGCCGGCTGCGTTGACCGCCTCGGGCACCGCGTGGCGCAGCACGTCGAGGTAGTCCGCGGGGACCTGGAGCGCCCAGTCGGGCGGCAGCCGCTCACCGCTGGCAGCCAGGAACTCGTCCATGACGCCGTGCGCGTACTCGTGGACCGCGGAGCCGACCACCGCGCCGTCGCGGACGCGGACCACCACTGCCCGGCCGGACAACGTGCCAAAGTCGACACCCACCACGTACCCGGAGGCGTGAGCGATAACGGAGCGCGGCAACATCGGGTTCCTCCAACCAGGTACGTGCGCAATCGCGGCGTAGGCGTGTGAGCGGAGTCACCCGAGATGTTAGCGTTAACTTCGGCGGCGTCAAGACTCGAAGAAGAGATTGTTTCGAGCAGGTTGCGCGCGGTCGTCGAGGGCGCCCTACCGGCGACGGTGCGACGTGCTGTTGCGAACCACGAGCTCAGGTGGGATGAGCGACGAAGCCCCAGGCTCCTCGCCCCCCTCGATCTCGCTCAACAGGATCTCGATGCTGCGCCGCCCGACATCCCGGAACGGCTGGCTGACCGTGGTCAGCGGCGGCGTCATGAACGCGGCTTCGGGGATGTCGTCAAACCCCACCACGCTGACGTCCTCCGGCACCCGCACCCCTGCCTCGTGCAGCCCCCGCAGCACGCCCAGGGCCATCGAGTCGTTGGCCGCGAACACCGCGGTGGCCCGACGATCCCGGGCCAACTTCTGGCCGGCAACGTACCCGGACTTGGCGCTCCAGTCGCCAACGAGCTCTCGCGGCACCGTTCGCCCGTTCTCCTCGAGCGCGGCCAACCAGCCGTCGACACGCCCGTTCGCCTCGCTCCAGTCCGACGGCCCCCGCACGTGGTGAACGGTCTCATGGCCCAGGGACAGCAGGTGCTCGGTGAGCATGCGGGCACCCAGGACCTGGTCGACCGAGACACTGGTGACGTTCGGCAACGCGTTCTCCACCGCCACGACCGGAACGTCAGTCGGCAACGCGCGGACGAACGCCATCGCCTCGGCAGCCTGCGGAGCGATCAGGACGAGCCCGTCCACCGACTGGCCCACGAGACGCTGGACGGCCTGGGTCGCCGCCTCAGCAGTGGGCCGGCGCAGGCTCGCCACGCTCACCGCGTATCCCGCGTCCTCGGCGGCATGCTCGATGCCGTTGAGCATCGAAGCCGGACCATAGAGCGTGGTGTCGAAGCAGACGACGCCGAGCGTCTGCGAACGCCGGGTGACCAGGCTCCGCGCGGCGCTGTTGCGTCGGTAGCCGAGCTGCTCGATGGCCAGCAGAACCCGCTCGCGGGTCTTCGGGCGCACCGACTCGGGCTCGTTGAGGACGCGGGACACGGTCATGTGCGACACGCCTGCCAGGCGCGCGACGTCCCCCATGACCGGCAACCGGCGGCCCCTCGGCGCATTCACTTCTGATGGTTCCTTCACCATTTGAGGCTCATCATCCTCGATTTCCGAGCGGCGCCAGGGAAGCCTTCCCGCGGGTGGCCAGCTCGATCGGACGCAGCGGTCAACTTGACCAACGAGTCGTCGACCCCCACCACGCCCGGCAGGACCTCATCATGCAGCCGGACCTCACCCGGCCCGTGCAGCCTGGCCACCTTCATGGTCGAGTCGGCCATGGAACCCCTCCCCGACGCGGAACGTTAACGGTAACATTTTGGCGGAGGACCGAAATGTTGCCTCGTCCAGTGACACTCCGCAACCCCGCTCCGGTGCCCGCACGGCGGCGTCGCGCCCGACCCGCCCGTGCGCCTCAGCCGAAGGGCACGGTCGACTCGCGCAACACGACGCGGCCGGGGAATTCCTCCGAGCTGGCCATGGCGACGCCGTCGATGGCCGCGAAGAGCCGCGGTCACGCCGACCCCGGTCAAGGGACGCGACCTCACGCCCCGGGCGAACATCGCCCAGGAGGCGAAGGTGACCGTCTCCAACGAGCCGGTGCCCACGCAGTACTGGGTCAAGGCGCTCAACGACGAGATCGTCCGGTCGAACCCCCTGCCCCCGGACATGTGGGGCACCTGGACCGGCAACAACCCGCCCCAGCAGTGGGTGCAGTACACGTGGAACCAGCCGATGCGGATCTCCGGTTCGCAGATCGACTTCTGGAACGACCAGCCGCAGGGCACCGGCGTCGGCGTCGCCGCGCCTGCCCGCTGGCGCATCCAGTACTGGAACCTCGCCACCGGCCAATGGACGGACGTGCCGAACCCGAGCGGTTACCCAACCGGCACGCAGGGCTTCCAGAACACCACGTTCGACCCGGTGACCACCACCCAGGTCCGCGCGCTGTTCGACGCGTCGACCAACGGCAGCACCTACTCGGCGGTGGCGGTCGAGGAGTGGAAGATCCTCGCCGCGCAGCCGGCATCCGTCACCGCGCCGTCCATGACGGTCGAAGTGGGTGAGGTCGAGCTGCCCGACACCCTCCCCGTGGCGTTCGGCGACGAAACGCTGCAGATTCCGGTCTTCTGGGACCCACTCACGCCGGAGCAGGTCACCAAGCCGGGCACGGTCACGATCCAGGGCACCGTGCTCGGCTACGCCGGCGGCCGGGTCTCCGCGCAGGTCAACGTCATTTCACCCGACGACACCGAGGGCGATGTGACCCCGCCGACCGTGACGCTCACGCCCAGCGGCAGCGCCGGCGCCGCCGGCTGGTTCCGGTCCGCCGTGCGGGTGCGTGTCGCCGGTGTCGACGACCGCGGCGGCCGGCTCACCATCGAGTCGCGGGTGAACGCCGGCCAGCCGGTGGTCGCCACCGACGTACGGCACGTGGACGTCAACGTCTCCGGGGACGGGCAGCACACCGTCACGGCGACCGCGACCGACCGGGCGGGCAACGCATCGGCACCCGCGAGCCTCGCCGTACGCATCGACGCGACAGCACCGGTCAGCGCCGCCACCGTGGACGGCACCACCCGAGGGGTCACGGTGACCGCGAGGGACACGACCTCCGGAGTCGCCCGCATCGAGTACGCCATCGACACCGGGGCGTGGACCACCTACAGCGACGCGATCGCGGCACCCGACGCGAACAAGCACACCGTGTCGTTCCGCGCGATCGACCTGGCCGGGAACCTGGAGACCGCCAAGACGGTCACCATCCCGGCGGACCTGTACGGGCCGCTCACCGACAACATCGGACCGATCGCGACCCCGTCCGCCTCCTACACCGCGAGCTGGAACAGCCTCACCGCGCTCAATGACAACGCCGATCCGCCCAGCCCGAGCCAGGCGCAGATCTGGGGCACCTGGTCCGGCACCCGCCCGGCCACCCAGTGGGTCCAGTACGACTGGTCTCGCCCGGTACGGCTCGTCGGCACGGAGCTGAAGTTCTGGCGGGACTCCAACCGCGGAACCGGCGACGGGGTGGCCCAGCCCGACGGGTGGGTGCTGCAGTACTGGGACGAGGCGGCCTCCGCCTGGCGCGACGTGACCGGCGCTGCCGCCTACGGCACCAGCACCACCGCGTTCAACACCGTCACCTTCGACCCCGTCACCACGCCCCGGGTACGGGCCACGGTCCAGGCCAACGGCAACGGCACCACCTACTCCGCGGTGGCGATCACCGAGTGGCGGATCTTCGCCGACGACCCGGGGGTCGCGGCCCAGTTGCTGAAGGCGGCGCAGGACGCGGTCGCCGCCGCCGAGACCAACCCGTCGGCGGACACGATCACGACCGCCGAGACGGCCATCGCCAAGGTCACCGACGCCACCCAGGTCACCGCCCTGAACCAGCGACTGACCGTCGTGAAACACCTCGTCCACACCCGCGACCTGCTCAACCACATCGCCGCAACCGAACTCACCACCCCCGCACAACTCGACACCGCAGTCACCGACCTCACCGACGCCACCACGACCCTGAAACAGATACCCACCGACCGGCAAGGCGACCTGCCACAGCAACTCGCCACAGCGAAACGCCGCCTCGCCGACGCC
The DNA here is from genome assembly GCF_040642675.1 of Micromonospora sp. NPDC047738. Taxonomy (NCBI): domain Bacteria; kingdom Bacillati; phylum Actinomycetota; class Actinomycetes; order Micromonosporales; family Micromonosporaceae; genus Micromonospora; species Micromonospora sp. NPDC047738. Next base: position 26,315 of record NZ_JBEYSO010000022.1, on the reverse strand, counting down.
CTCGCCGACTTCTTCGCCACACCCGTCCAAGGCAAACCGGAACCGATCAAACGACCCTGGCTCGACCTGGTCATCTCCGACACCTACGACCGCACCGGCACCACCGACCTACACGACCACGTGATGTCGATAGTGCGCAGCCACACCACCGGCCAGCAGGTCACCATCGCCATCAACGAATTCCTCGCCACACGCTGAACGGAAAACAGTCCCGCCTCGGCTCGGGGCGGCGCCGGACCCACCGGCGCCGCCCCGAACCACCCGACCGAACGCCGAGCCGTCGGAGTGGACATCGAGGGGCGGCCTTGGTCAGACGGGCGCCCTGAAGGTCACGGGGCTGACGCATGGCCGTCGAGCTCAGCCGGGCCGCCCCTCGCCGAGCCGCCCTGATCGACCTCAAGTCCCGCGCGGCCCGACGGTGAGTCGAGGCTCCCGGCGTCGTCGATCGGGTAAACCTCCACGCGCGGGCGGTTCGCTAGGAACCCGGCCCGGGGCGGACACGTCATAGGCGACATGACGGGTAGCAGCGTCCACGTCCCCCATCGAACCGCCGCCACCGGCGTCCTCCGAGGCATGGCTCAAGCCCGGGCCATGCGAGTGATCCTGGTCGTCAGCCTGTCCCTGGTCGCCGGCTGCACGGCGGAACCGGCCGCCGCGCCACCACGTGACCGGGCAGTGCCGGCCGGCGGTTTCCGGCTCGTTGCCTTCGACTCCTGCGCGGAGGCGCTGCGGCAGCTCAAGACGGCTGCCAAGGCGTACGTCGGGCCCTGGGGGTTCGGCCCGAACGGGGACCTGCGTGCCGCGGACGGTGCGGAACGGGCCGGGGCGCCCGCCGCAGCGAAGCAGGCGAACCCGGCGCCCGGGGCTGGCGCCCCCGGCTACTCGGGCACCAACACCCACGAGGCCGGAGTCGACGAGCCGGACCTGGTCAAGACCGACGGCAAGCGGATCGTCACGGTCAACCGGGGCAAGCTGTACGTGATCGATCCGGCCGCCCGCCGGCTTACCGGCGAACTGGAACTGGTGCCCGGCGCCGACGGGTTCGGTGGCGCCGAGGACAGCCTGCTGCTCCAGGGCGACCGGGCGCTGGTACTGCTCCGCGAGGGGTGGGCCTGGACGGCGAAACCCGCCGCCGCTGCGGGCGGCCGCACGGCGCCAGCGGACGGGTGTCCCGTCCCGACGTCGGAGGACCTCGTCGGCCCACGGCTGATCATGGTTGACCTCTCCGGCGCGCCGAAGATCATCGGCGAATACCGGATCGACGGGAGCCTGGTGGACGCCCGCCAGGTGGGCACGACGGTTCGTGTCGTGGTCCGCTCCGCGCCTCGGCTGGCCTTCCCGTACCGCGAAAAGGTCACCGACGCGCAGCGCACCGCCGCCAACCGGGAGATCATCGACAACGCCACCGCCGACGACTGGCTGCCCCGGTACGAGATCACCGCCGGCGGGCGGACCAGCACCGGGCGGGTCGGCTGCGATCGGGTGAGCCGGCCGGCCAGCTACTCCGGCACGTCGCTGGTGACCGTGCTCAGCTTCGACCTGGGTGCGGCCACGCTCGGCGCCGGCGACCCGGTCACCGTGCTGGCCGATGGCGACACCGTCTACAGCAACGAGCAGCGGCTGTACGTCGCCAACGATCAGCGCTGGCGCGTGCTGCCGATGCTGACCAGGCGGAACACCGCCCCCGATCCCAAGGACGAGACCACCGAGATCTACCAGTTCGACACCTCGGGCGAGGGCGCCCCGCGGTACCTCGCCGCCGCGACCGTGCCAGGCTGGCTGATCAACCAGTACGCCATGTCGGAGTGGGACGGGCACCTGCGGGTGGCCACCACCAGCGGCCGCACCTGGGGCGACAAGCCAGACTCGACCTCCAGCGTGTACGTCCTGCGCACGGACGGCACGACGTTGACCCAGGTCGGCAAGGTCACCGGACTGGGCAAGGGCGAACGTATCCACGCGGTGAGGTTCGTCGGCGACGCCGGGTACGTCGTCACCTTCCGGCAGACCGACCCGCTCTACACCGTCGACCTGCGGGATCCGACAGCGCCGAAGGTGAGCGGCGAACTGAAGATCAACGGGTATTCGGCGTACCTGCACCCGGCCGGCGAAGGGCAACTCCTCGGCGTCGGGCAGGAGGCGACGGACCAGGGCCGGGTCCAGGGCACCCAGCTGTCACTCTTCGACGTCTCCGATCCGGCCAAGCCGACCCGAACCGCCCAGTACCACGTCAAGCAGGGGAACTCCGAGGCGGAGTTCGACCCGCACGCGTTCCTCTACTGGCCGCCCGAACGCCTGGTCGTGGTCCCACTGACCGTCTACGGAGGCGCCGTGCGGCCTGGCACGGCCAACGGCCAGAGTGCCGCCGGAAGGCCGGGTCCGCCGACCAACGTGGCGCTGGCGCTGCGGGTCGGCGACGGCGGATTCACCGAGGTCGGCACGGTCGACCACCCGCTGGGCACGGGGCGCCCCGAGGATCTGATGCCGATCCGCCGGTCACTGATGGTCGACGGAGTGCTCTGGACCGTCTCCGACGCCGGCCTCAAGGCCACCGACATCTCCACGATGAAGACCCTCGGCTGGCTGCGGACGGCGTGACGGTCGCCGCGGCCCACGCGCTACCTCATCCGAAGCTCCGCACTGCTTCAGCCGCGGGTACGACCCGTGGCCAGCAGCATGCTCAGGTACCCGTCCCGCAGCGGCGGCGTGGGCGGCACCTCGTGGACGTTCAGGTCGTACGCGCCGGCGGCGATGCTCGCCACCACGTCGACGCGCTGCAGTTCCACGGCCGGGAACCAGCGTTGGCCGACGTGGTAGCCGCGGGAGCCGAGCATGAACGCCACGGCGAACGGCGAGCCGGGCTGCAGGGCACTGAGAAATCGGCCCACGGCGTGCTGGAATTCCGCCCGGTCGGCCGATATCGAGCAGGCCACGAAGAACATGGTGCCCGCGTCCCAGGTGCGCCTCGGCAGGTCGAAGACGCTCGTTTTCCGTACCCGGCCCACCTGCGCCAGGCGGCCCCGCGGGTCGGCCAGCGCGGAATACGTCGGGTGCTCCGCGCAGACCTGCCAGTACGGATCCCACAGCTCGTCGTAGCCGTCGATCTGCGTGCGCAGCCAGCCCACGTTCGACGCCGACCATTCACACAGGTCCATGACACGCGCGAACGGCAGAAGCGACAGCGCCGGGTAGAGATTGGCCCCCGACCCCACATCCACGCAGCGCACGTCGGAGAGTTCCGCATCGGCAAAGAAATCTCTGGTACGGCAGAGAATTTCGCGGTCATCGGCGCGCAGCGCCGAATAGTTGTGCCGAAGATAGGCGTGGGAATCGAAGCTGTCCCACTCGACCTCGGAATTGGCCGGCCGCTCGGACTGGGTTGGTGGCGGTGGGGTTGACGACGCGCCGCAGCCACTGCCAACTGCCGGCGTCAACGCCATGGATATGCCTCCATCGGTGTCGGCGGATCACTCTGGTCGTCGCCCCGGCGCGCTCAGCCCACCGCCCATTGTGTATCGAAGGTGGTACCGACTGGCAAGTGGACGGACGACATCACCCACCGGGGGGCGACATCCGACTAGGAATCCGATTGCCGGTCCACGGGAATCGGTCAGATTACCGACAGCGCGAGCACCGCCGCGACGGCGACAGCGCCGATCCCAACCCTGCTCCCCCGGTCCCGGCTCGCACGGGCCGCCGCCGGCCGTTCGCGGCAGTGCTTGTCCGACAGGTCGTCCGACAATCCAGGCCTTCGTCCGGCCGACCGACGTCGAGCACGCGGGCGGCGGCTCTGAGCGGATGCCATCAAAGGCCGAACATGGGGCGACAAGCTGCCATGCCGTCAACTCTTACCTCGGGCCGCTCCTGCTGAAGCCACCTCTGCCTGGTGAGCCGTAGGCGGTCCGACACGACGGCCTCGCCGCCGCGGGCGTCGACCGAGATGCCGTCGGCCTCGTAGCCGAGCTTGCGGGACACTCGTTGTGAGGCGTGGTTGTCCTGGAACACCTCGGTCAGCGCCGCACGTGCGTCGAGGTGGTCGAAGGCCAGCGTAAGCAGACCGACCCGAGCCTCGGTTCCGTAACCCTTGCCCTGGTGTTCGATCCCCAGCCACGAGGACGTGGTGACCTCCCGAACAACCACGAAATCGCGTGCTCGAAGGGTGACCACGCCGAGCGGGTTCCCGTCGTGAAAGACGGCGAGCCCGAGGCGCCACGCTGCCACGCTCCACCCGGCGAGCTGGTCCCAATGTCCCTGCAGCACGAACCGCGCCCGATCCTCGGGACTGCCGTCGGTCCACGGGGTCAGGAACGGACGCTCGTCGGCCCGGTGCACGCCGTCGGCTGCCAGCCGAGCGAGTGCCGCGAGTTCCTCCTCATGGGGCAGGCGGAGTTCGAGTCGTGGCGTGTAGATGGTCAGGCCGTACTGGGGCCACAGGTCAGCAAGCACGGACCCGATCATGACGACTGGGCCGACGCCACGCTACCGAGTGTCCGCAGGCCAGTGGACGATCCTCCGGACCGCGGTACCGGCGTAAGGGGCCAGTGATGATTCCGAAGCTACGCTTCGCAGGTGACTACTGAGGGAACTCGCCGTCCGGTTTCGCAGTCCCTCCCCAGAGCCCGCAGTGGACCGAGACGGGTTGGCTGGGCGGCGCTCGCGGTGTTCCTCGTCGCGTTCGCAATCTTCGAAAGCCTCAAGTACGGCCTGGCGACCACAGCCGCTGCCCTGGCGTTCTTCGCGCTGCCCGACCTGGCGCGGCTCGCCGGCCTTCGTGCGCCCGGGCTGCGCTACCAGGCCGTGCACCGGGTGTGGATTCCGCTCGTGGTGCTGGTCGCCTACACCTTCGGGCCGATCGTGTGGCCGCCGCTCTTCACCGCCGCTCTCGGTTGGCTCGCTCGCATCGCCGTCAATCGGGTGTTCCCACGCACCCCACTGGCCATCGATAGTCCTCGGTAGTTGCCCTGAACTGGGCACCACCGCGGCAAGCGCTCGCACGCCGGGGAAGACCGAGCGGTCTCGTCGTGGCTCCGATCCGCCGACCAGGCAGCCGGGTTGATCGACTGGCATCGCGCACAATGCTTGCCATGGTGCGGGGGCATGATCGCGTGTGGTGGGTGGCGGCTGGACCGGTCGTCGGGATGGCGTTGGGTGCCGTCGACTCGGTGGTGAACCATGTGCCGATCTGGCTTGGCGAAGTCGGCACTGCGCGCGCCGAGCGTGGTGGCTGGTCGCAGACCGCAGAGTTCGCGAGTCTCGTTCTCGACGCCGGATGGGCGTGGGCCGCGACGGCGGTGCTGGTGGGCTGGTTGGTGAGCGGGCACACCCGACCCGTTGCGGGGTTGCTGCGTGGGGCGGTAGCCGGGGGCCTCACGTTGGCGTTCGCCACCACCGCTTACTACGGCATGGACGTGCTCTTCGACGGCGACCCCTGGTGGGGCATGGCGACCCGGTACTGGCTGATCAGCAGCGTGGTGCTCGGCCCTGCGCTCGGGGTTGCCGGCGCGTTGATCGGGCGACCCGGGTCCGGCCGGGACGCTCGCCGCCCTACTGGCGCCGGCCGGCGCCGCTCTGCAGATGGTGATACTGCCGCCTCCGCCGGAGAGCTTGATGGCTCAGCCGGTGCGGCTGACCGTTTGGGCATCGGCGGCGGTAGCCACTGTGTTGATCATCCGAGCGAGGGGTCGTCGCGGGATTCTGGCGCCGTCCGTCAGGCCGCGCTGAGGCGGGTCCACCCAACGGTCAACCCGGTTCGCCGCGGCGAACAGCCAGTGGACTCAGCGGCGGCTCACCTCGAGCTCGAGCAGGCCCTGGGTCTGCACGACCGACACCGACAGAGTCTTGTAGCCGACATCGTCGAAGAGCACGGTCATGCGGTCCTTCTCGTACCCGAGCACCACGCCGGGTCCCCACTTGGCGTGCCGCACCGTGCTGTGCAGCGGGTACGGGCCGTCGTCCGGGATCACCTCGGACGTGCCGCCGGCACAGTTGTCGCAATGCCCGCAGGGCAGGCTCAACTGCTCCCCGAAGTAGCCCAGCAGCGATTGCATCCGGCAGCCGGGAATCTCCGCGAAGCGGCGCATCATGTCGGTGCGGGAACGCTGCCCGACCTGATAGCGGGCGTATCCGGCCACCGCCTGCCGCGCCGCCTCATCGGGCAGGGGCGCGTACCGAGGGACGGTGAGCTGTCCCCTGAGGCCGGTCGCCACCGCGCCGACCTGCTCCAGCAGACTGAGGTGGCTGGCGAGCTTGCGGGCGCCCAGGCCGGTTGCCGCCGCCAGCGCGGTGCGCGTCATCGGGCCGCCGTGCAGGGCTGCTGCGACCGCTCGTAGCTCGGGCAGGTCGGGTGCGCCGCCGGTGAAGAAGCGCTGCAGGGCGACGTCCTCAGGCCGGTAGAGCAGCAGCGCCCGGGCTGCTTCGCCGTCCCGCCCTGCCCGGCCGATCTCCTGCAGGTAGCTGTCGGGTGAGTCGGGCAGCGCCACGTGCGCCACCCAACGGATGTTCTGCTTGTCGATGCCCATACCGAACGCCGACGTGGCGACCATGATCGGCACCCGGTCGGCGAGGAAGTCCTCGTGGCGGCGGTGACGCACTCCCGCCGCCATCCCCCCGTGGTACGCCTCGGCGGGGAAACCCGCGTCGGAGAGCCGCTCGGCGAGTTCCTCGGCGGCGCGCCGGGTCGGCACGTACACGATGCCCGGCGGGTCGGTCTCCTTGAGGAAGGCGAGAAGCCTGCGCCAGCGGTAGTCCTCGCTGGGGCAGTGCGTGGCGGTCACGAAAAGGTTCGGCCGGTCCAGCCCGCCGAGAACAACTCGCGGCTTGCGCATGCCGAGGCGCGCGGTGATGTCGTCGCGTACCGGCGGCGACGCGGTGGCGGTCAACGCCACGACCGGCGGTCGCCCCAGCTCGCGGATGAGGTGGCCGATGCTCAGGTAGTCGGGGCGGAAGTCGTGCCCCCACGACGAGATGCAGTGCGCCTCGTCCACCGCCACCAGTGCCGGACGCAGCGCGCGGACCTCGGCCAGCCGCTCCGGCGAGCTGAGCTGCTCCGGGGTGATGAACAGGAAGGTCGCGGCACCCGAGCGCAGCTCCGCCAGGGCGGCGGCCTGTTTGCCGGGGCTCTCCGCGGAGCTGATTCGAACCGCGCGCAACGCCGGATCGTCGCGCTCGTTGAGGTTGCCGATCTGGTCCTGTTGCAGCGCCAGCAGCGGTGAGATCACCACGGTGGGACCGCGCAGCAGCGTCGCCGGAACTTGGTAGATGGCCGACTTTCCGCCGCCGGTGGGCAGGACGACGAGCGCGTCGCGGCCCGCCAGCAGCGCCCGCATCGCGCGTAGCTGCGCCGGGCGTAGCTTCTGCCAGCCGAAGTGCCTGCGGGCGGCGCGGCGTAGCCGCAGGGCGCGAAACATGAACATCATTGCCGGGCATGTTAGGTCGTCGATCCGCTGCGGCTGGTGGCGGGTGCACATCCGGCTACACCACCGCGGCGCAGGATTGTAGGTATCCTTCCTTGACTGACCGTGGTGCTGTAGCTAAGTTTCGATGAACTGAGCTGCTTGGAGGCACCCTATGGAGCGCAGGACCTTCCTCACCGGAGCCGGGGCGGTCGCCGGTGGCGCCCTCGCCGGAACCTTGGCCAGCGCACCCAGCAGCGCCGACCCGGGGATCCGCCGGATCGAGACGGGCCTGGACGTGCTGGTGCGCTCCGGCTTTGCGGAGCTGCGCGGGCAGCAGGTGGGAGTGATCTCCAACCCGACGGGCGTCGACTCCGCCTACCGTCACCTCGTCGACCTGATGCACGGCTCGGGCCAGGTCGACGTGGTCGCGGCGTTCGGCCCGGAGCACGGCTTTCGGGGCTCGGCCCAGGCAGGCGGTAGTGAGGGCACCGGCACCGACGCGCGGACCGGCATCACTGTCTATGACGCGTACGGCGCCTCGCAGGCCAAGTGGGAGGCCATGTTCACCCAGTCCGGGATGGACACCGTGGTGTTCGACATCCAGGATGTCGGCGCGCGTTTCTACACCTACATCTGGACCATGTACACCTCCATGCTCGCCGCGGCTCGCGTCGGCAAGCGGTACGTCGTGCTCGACCGGCCCAACCCGATCGGCGGCCGGGCGTACGGCCCGATGATGACCCCCAGCTACACCTCTGGTGTGGGGCTGAAGGAAATCGTTCAGCAGCACGGCATGACCGTCGGCGAACTGGCCCGCTTCTTCAACGCCGAGTTCCTGCCCGCCGAGGTGGGACGGCAGGTCGACCTGCACGTGGTGCAGTGCCGGCACTGGAAGCGGAGCATGCTGGCGGCCGACACCGACCTGCCCTGGGTCATGCCCAGCCCCAACATGCCCACCACGGACACGGCGCTCGTCTACCCGGGCACCTGCCTCTTCGAGGGCGTCGCGTCGATCACCGAAGGCCGGGGCACCTGCCGGCCGTTCGAGCTGATCGGCGGGCTCGCCACCGACTTCGACTACCACTGGAGTGACCGCCTCAACGCTCGTGACCTGCCCGGAGTCGAGTTCCGGGAGGCGTACTTCTCGCCGACGGCCGCCGGCCAGAAGCCGGCGCTGCTCAACAAGCTCTGCGCCGGCGTTGAGGTGAAGGTCGTGGACCGGGCCGCCTACGACCCGATTCGCACCGGGGTGGCGCTGCTGGTCGAGGCGCGGAAGTATCCGGCCTTCGCCTGGCGGCAGGACGCGTGGGACGCACAACGGCCGTACTGGATCGACAAGCTCACCGGATCGCCCCGGCTGCGCACGATGATCGACGCGGGTGCTGACGTGGACGACGTGGTGGGCGCGTGGGCCGACGAGCTGGCCGCCTTCGACCGGCAGCGCCGGCCCTACCTGCTCTACTGATCGAGCCAGTCACGATCGTCGCCCCGATTGATCGACGGGAGACAGGTCTCCACCCGGCAGCAGGGCAATCGCCGTGGATGTCGCGCGCAATGACCTGGCGCAACCGCTGGCGGGCGCGGGTGGCGCGGGGTCGGCGAGATCTGCGCCAACCCCGCGCTTCCAGATCCTCAGCCGTACAGCGACTGCCAGAAGTCGTAGTGGTGGGTGCCTTTGGCGTCGATGGGCCGGACGGCATCCGGGCTCAGGGACAGCACATGCCGCCCGTCATACCGAGCCCAGATCGGTGCGCCCGGAGTCGTCGGGTCGCCGGTGTACGCGAATCGCGTCCAGTAGGCGATCATCTGCTCGGCCAGCGCCTGCTGGGCGACGGACAGCGGCTGGGCGTAGCCGACGGTGAACAGGTACGGCAGTTCCGCGGTGTGGAAGGCGCCGAGCGGAAAGCTGGGCGGGTTCGCACCGACGAAGAACGGCGCGTGCCCGTCGCCGAACTCGTACACGTATGTCGGGGTATGACGGGCCAACGCGGCAGCGGTGTCCAGGGTGGACCGGACCCAGACGGCATCGGTGAGCGCGGCGCCCAGAGCCTCGCTCGGTGACGGGTACCTGCCGCTCGGATAGCGGGCCGCGACCTTTCCCGCATTGCGGTGCCACTCCTGACGGAGCTGGTCGAGGTACTGGGTGTCGGTCAGCGGGCACTCCTGCGGCCGGCCGGGCAGGGTCGGCACCCCCGGGCCGCAGTTCGCCCCGGACACCTCCAGGCCCCACACGCGTAGCCGCTCCTCGTCCCGGTTGTAGCCGTGGATCACGGGTACCCGGTGGAACCGGCCCGTGGCCAGCGCCTCGGCCGGGTCGGTCGGCAGGATCGGGCCGCCCAGCACGGGTCCGAGGTCGGGTAGCGACGCCGTCGCCGTCAGCAGCTCGTCGACCGGCGTTGCCCGCAGGCACGCCGCGGCGGTGGCCACGTCTGAGCAGCCGAGCGACCTTGCCAGTGCCAGCCCTTCCTGCTGTGCCACCGCCCGCGGTCGCGGCGATGACGTGGTGGCCGGGGTCCACCCTGCGGTGCACGGCCCGCTCTGCATGATCACCTTGTCGAACAGTCCCGCCGACGCCGGTGAGGCCAGGTGCGCGCAGCTGCTGAAGCTGCCAGCGGACTGCCCGAACAGGGTCACGTTGCGCGGGTCGCCACCGAAGGCCGCGGCGTTGTGGCGCACCCAGCGAAGGGCGGCCTGCTGGTCCTCCAGGCCGAAGTTGCCCGATCTGGCCGCGCCGGCGTCGAAGGCCTGATGGGCGAGGAAACCGAGTGCGCCGAGCCGGTAGTTGACGGTCACGACGACGACATCGCCGCGGGTCACCAGAGCCGTCGGGGTGTAGATGTCGCCTGCTCCGTAGGTGAGGCTGCCGCCGTGCAGCCACACCATCACCGGCCGCAGCCGGGCGCCACCGCCACGTGGTGTGGTCACGTTCAGGAACAGGCAGTCCTCTGTGGTGCTCGGCCGGCCCATCGGTATGCCGGCGGGCTGGGCGCACGCGTTGCCCGGATTCGTGGCGTCGCGCACCTCCGTCCACGGCGTGGGAGGCTGCGGTGAGGCCCAACGCAGCTCGCCGACCGGCGCCGCCGCGTACGGAATCCCCTGGAAAGACCGGTAACCGCCGGTGACCACGCCCCTGATCGGGCCGCTGTCTGTCACGACGACGGCGGAGGCGCCGCTGCCCGTCGTGGGGCCTGCGGTCGAAGGCGGCGCGAGCGCGATGGCAGCGGCGGCCAGTGCGCTGAGAGCGGTGACCGCGATCAGCGCGCCGCGCGCCAGCCGCGATGACCGACGTCGCGCCCGAACCGGCTCAGGCGAGTGGATCATGTTCGTCATACCGTCGATCCAACCCGGCGCCGGCCGGCCGCTCAGGAGTGTCAGCACCTCAGCACTGGTGGTGCCAGCACCACTGGCCGCGCGGCTCCTACCTCGGCTACCACGACGCATACCGGCTCTTCGTTACCGGGTCCACGCCCTACCTCGCCGGCACCGACATCACCGGGGCCCACCAGCGCCCGGTCGGGGTGGTGTGATCCAGCAAGCGCCGTGGCACGAGGGGTGAGGGGCGAGGCGGATGATCGTTGCCAGGAATCGTCGGTTCGGCCTGCTGTGGTGCAGCACTCTGCTGTCCAACCTGGGTAACTGGCTGATGGTCGTCGCGGTGCCGGTCTACGCATACACGATGACCGGCTCGACGATGAGCAGCGGCCTGGCCTTCGTTGCCCAGACGCTGCCCGCGGTCGCCTTCGCCCCGCTGGCCGGGGTGCTGGTCGACCGGTGGGACCGTCGCTTCGTCATGGTCGGCGCGGACCTGCTGCGCATGGTCATCGTCCTGGCGCTGCTCCTGGTCGACGATCCCGGCATGCTCTGGCTGCTCTACGCGGCGATGTTCGCTGAGAGCACCGTCGGGCACTTCTTCCAGCCCGCAGCCCGGGCCGTCGTCCCCACCCTCGTGGGCCGGGGCCGGGACCTCGAGGCGGCAAACGCCTGGAACACCGTCGCGGGTGGGATCGTCCGCCTCGCCGGCGCGCCTGTCGGCGGCGCGCTCTACGCGATCGTGGGCTTCGACGGGCTGGTGCTGATCGACTCCGCAACGTACGTGGTCTCCGCCGTGTTGATCTTCGGCATGGGTCGCCTGCGGGCGGACGAGCGAGACCACGAGCAGAAGGCGGTCTCGTCCTGGCTGGTTACGTTCCGGGGCCAGGTCCGGGACGGTCTGGCCTTTCTCCTCGGACACCGTGTGCTTCGCGGGACGCTGGTCGTCTCCAGCCTGTTCCTGCTGGCCAACGCCGCTCTGAATGTGCTCCTCGTGCCGTACGTCATCAGCGTGCTCGGCGGCGACGCCGGTGATGTCGGTGTCCTCATGGCCGCGCTGGGTGCGGGCTTCCTGGCCAGTGCGTACGCCGGGAACGTCCTGTCGCGCAGCGGGCGGCTCCGGGCATCGGTCACGGGGTGCCTGCTGGCGATCGCCGGCTGCTTCGCCGGGCTGTTCCTCGTCCCCCACTTCGCTGCCGCGGTGGTGTTCATCGCGCTGGCCGGTGTGCCCGGTGGTGCACTGCTGATGCTGGCTCAGGTGCAGGTGCAACGGCAGACACCAGACCGGCAGCTCGGCCGGGTCAGTTCGGCCTTCTCCGCGGCGGAGATGGCCGCGACGGTGGCCGGCGGCGCGATCGGCAGTGTGGCCGGGCAACAGCTACCCCTCACCCTGACGGTCTGGCTGGTCATCGTCGTTCTCGCCGTCAGCGCGGTAGTGGCCGTGCGGCTACTACCGTCCCGCGTCATGACTGAGGTGGCGGTTGCGGGGCAACGGGAAACGGTGGGCGGGGAGGCCGTGAGCTGGCCCGAGAAAGCTGCCGGTTGAATGGTCCGGCGAAAGCCGCCGCCGGAGGGCGTTCGGCATCCGGCATGGTGCGGCCGGTCAGCTAGGTGCCGCGCTCGGCCTCGCCCCGTTCGATGCAGAACTCGTTGCCCTCAGGGTCGAGCAGAGTGACCCAGCCGCGTCCATCAGCGGTGCGGTGGTCCTCGTAGATCTTCGCCCCGAGGGCGACGATGCGCTCCACCTCGTCGTCGCGGGTCCGCTCGGTCGGCATCCAGTCGAAGTGGATCCGATTCTTCGCTGTCTTGCCCTCGGGCACCTGGATGAACAGGAGGCCGGGAACGGGTGAGGGCGCCTCGATGAGGACCTCGGCGTCACCCGGCTCGTCCAGGTCCGACACCGGCCACCCGGTGACGTCGCTCCAGAACGTCGCGAGGCCATACGGCTCGGCACAGTCGACGGTCACATGGCGGAGGATCATGCCGCCAACCTTAGCTGGGCAGGCATAGCAGGTGAGTTGCCCGAGTTGACGACGACGGATGTGCCCGGCCCCGGGGATGTCCAAGGCCGGGCACGGTCGGCTGACCCCGCCGTGCTCGTGAAGCTATCCCTAGCTCAGGCGGCGAGTTCCTCGGCGGCCGGACTCACCCGGGCCACCGAGCCGTTGATCTCCTGCGGGTTGCGGAGCAGGTTGAGAATCGGGCACACCCGTTGCACCTCGGCGTGCAGCCGGGCCAGGTCCTCGTCCGTGGCGGGCGAGGCGACCTGCACCTGGTAGCGGAAGTTGTAGGGATAGACGGGCGCGTCGACGTTGTCGGGCGCCTGGCCACGTGGGTCGTACTCGGCCTGCACGTCGACGGCGAGCGAGTCGAGGGGGATCTTCAGCTCGGCCGCCTTGATGAGGAAGATGTGGGTGACGCAGCTGCCGAGCACGCCGGCCTGCAGTTCCGGCGAGCCGGGGCCGAGGTCGTATCCGGCGAGGTCGGGGCGACTGTCGCTGATGATCTGGAAGTCACGGATCCGGATGCGGCGCACGCCGCTGCGTCCTTCGGCGGTGACTCGCGCCCGCAGTGGGACCGGGCCGGTGTTCGCGGACTCGCGTCGGGCGGTCAACGCCGCCCGCTTCTGGGACAGGTACTCACGCAGGTTGCTCATGGTCTGCTTTCTTGTCAGCGCAGTGTCACGGGACCGCGCGGTGTGTCCAGCAGGGCCCGCAGCCCGTTCTCGGGCCCGGCGGTCACCTCGAGGGTGACGCTGAGGGCGGCGAGGTCACGCTGGACGGCCGGTGGGTCCGGATGGGTGGCGGTGAATGAGGTGAGGCGCAGTTGCGGCAACGCGGCCCGGGCGGGGTGCTCGGTGCCGGTCCAGTCGATCAGGAACGGCACCAGCCCGTCCGCGGCTGGGGCCGCCTGCCGGGTGAGCCGCCAGGACAGCAGGACCCCGTCGGGCCGGCGGCGCGACAGCGGGTGGATCTCCCCCGGGTCGTACCCCCGTTCGCGGGCCTCGGTGACGGTCTTGTCGAGGTCGTCCGGGTGCACCGCCCAGGTCACGAGACGCGGCTCGGTCAGCCGGTCCAAGCCGAAGGATCGGGGCGGTTCGGCAGGGTCGGCGTCCGGGTCCGGGCCGATGATCTCGAGGTACGAGGTCGGTCCGAACCCGACGAGGTAGTTGGCGGTGCCGCTGGGGTGCCGGCCGCCAGGCACCGGGGAGATTCCGGTGCGTGCCGTGAACTGGGCGACGCCGGCGGCGAGGTCGGGCACCGCGTAGACGAGATGGTCGAGCAGGGGTTCGGTCATGTCGTTGCCTCTCAGGTCGCTGTCACGCGGTCGGCGGTGGAGTGGGCTCCCCGAGGGAGAGCATGAGCCGGTTGGCCCAGTTGAAGAAGGCGGCCGCGTGCAGCAGATCAGAGATCGCCAGGTCGTCGAGGCCGACCGCGCGCAGCGCCTCGATGTGCTCGACACCCAGCGCGCTCGGTGTGGCCGTGAGCGCCGCCGCGGCATCGACGAGTGCCCGCCAGCGCTCGTCCTGGGGTGCGTCGACGCCCTGGTCGAGCAGGCGCTGCACGTCCTGCGGGCGGTGCGAGTAGTGGGAGGCGAACCGGGCGTGCACGGAGGCGCAGAAGACGCAGCCGTTGCGGCGCGAGGTGGCCGTCGCGGCGAGTTCCCGCTCCGCCCGCGGCAGTCCGCCGCTGGCGTTGTAGAAGATGTCCTGGTCGGTCTTCGTCCGGGCCTGCAGGATCTCCGGGTCCCGGGCGAGCAGCAGGAAGTACGGCGAGCGGGCACGGGCCTTGTCGACCAGGGCCGCCCGGTGGACGTCGGTGAGCTCGGCTTCGGTGAGCGGGGCGAGCCACGGGGTCCAGCCGAGCTGGTCCTGGGTGAAGGCGAGTGGCTGCTCGGTGGTGGGACGGTCGAGCACGGTGTCGGTCACGATTGGGGTCCTTTCCCGGGCGCGGCCAGCAGCCGGAGGCCGGTGACCACGCGTACCTGGAAGCTGAGGAAGGCGATGAGCTGCGACAACGTCACCACGTCGGTGGTGCTCCAGCCGGCGTCGAGGAGTGCCTGCAATGCCTCGCGGCTCGCCTCGCGTGGGCGGAACACGAGCAGGTGGGCGTGTTCCAGCGCGGCGGCGAGGCGCGCGTCGAGTCCCTCGCGGTCCACCGCTTGGTAGACGGGCCCTGCCACGCTCTCCGCGGCGTGCGGACCTGGCGCGGGATAGGCGCCGTACGGGCCGCTGGTGCGGGCGGCGTCGATCTCGTTGGCGATCACCGCGGCCAGGCTCGGGGTGTGCTCCGCGAGTCTGGTGGCGTAGAAGTCGGCGGTCGGGGCGTCCTGGTGCAGGCCGGTGACGAACGCGGCGACGGCGAGCCGTTCGGTGGTGCTGACGTCGCCGGGCAGGCGCGGCGAGAAGAGTGCCTCGTAGCTCGCCTGCGCGTTCGTGCGGGCTTCGGGCCGCTGGTGGCGTATCTGGTCGAGGTGGGATCCGGGCTCGATGCCGGCGAGGTGGTCGATGACGTCGGTAGGGCTCATGTTCTGCTCAGTTCTGTTGACGGGTCCGGGATGGATGGTGCCCAGCCGAGTGCGGGCGCGACCTCGGTCGCGAGCAGCTCGATGGAGCGGAGGACGAATGGGTGCGGCGGGTCGACTGAGTGCACCTGGAAGACCAGGTCGGTCGCCCGTTGGAGGGTCGGGTCGGCCTGCAGGCTGGCGAGAACGTCGTCCGGGGTGCCGACGTGCACGTCGAACGCGGCGATGAGCTGCTCGACGCCTCCGTCGGGTACCGGGTGGCCCTTCGCCTTGAACTGCCGAGCGGCGCGGCCGAGTCCGGCCTCGGCCAGGCGCAGCGCCTCGGCGCGGCTGTCGGCGACGAACGCCGTACGCGACGCCATGATCCGTGGCGGCACGCCCGGGGGCAGGTTTTCGTGGTAGGCGTCGACGATCGGGCGCTGGATCTCCGCGAGCGTCGCGTGCGGGGCGTCCTCGGTCCGTGGCTGGGTCCGCGAGAGCATGAGCCCGTTGCCGGCCTTCCCGGCGCGCGCTCCTCCACTCACCGAGAAGGTCGCTTCCCAGATGGCGCCGAGCAGGCGCGGCGCCGCCGGGTAGAGGTGGTTGGCTCCGTCGCTGAGGGGGTGCCCCGACCAGGCGTCGACGAGCACCCCGAGGTGCTCGGCGTAGACGGCGGAGCGGTTGGCGCTGTCCTGTCCGAAGGCGCTGAACGACGACGGGGTGCCGCCGTTGCCGACGCCGACTTCGAGCCGGCCGCCGCTGAGCAGGTCGAGCACCGCGGCGTCCTCGGCGACGCGTATCGGGTTCTCCAGCGGCAGGGTGATGATGCCGGTGCCGAGGCGGATCCGGTGGGTCTGTGCGGCGATGTGGCTGAGGAACACCAGCGGCGCCGGCAGCCCACCTTCGGCCTCGTCGAAGTGGTGCTGGGCCACCCAGGCCGAGTCGAATCCGTACGCCTCGGCGTGCCTGATCTGCTCGGCGGCCAGCCGGTAGCGCGCGTCCGCGGGAGCGTCGTCGAGCAGCCGGGTGAAGAACCCGAGTCGGGGCCGGCTCATGCCACGAGGTCCGCGACGATGCCGGGTACGGCGGCCAGCAGTTCGCGGGTGTAGTCGTGCCGCGGGGTCTGGAAGACCTGCTGGGTGGTTCCGGTTTCCACGATGTGCCCTTTCCTCATGACCGACACGGTGTCGGAGACCTGCCGCACCACCGAGAGGTCGTGCGAGATGAACAGGTAGGTCAGCCCGAGTTCGCGCTGCAGCCCGTCGAGCAGGTCGAGGATCTGCGCCTGCACGGTCACGTCGAGCGCGGACACCGCCTCGTCGAGCACCAGCACCTGCGGGTCCACGGCCAGCGCCCGGGCGATCGCGACGCGTTGGCGTTGACCGCCGGACAGCTCACGAGGCTTGCGGTCGAGCACCGTCTGCGGCAGGGCCACCCGGTCGATGAGGTCGCGTACCCGTCTGCCGCGGCCGGCCCGGTCGGTGAGCCGGAAGTTGCGCAGCGGCTCGGCCACGATGTCCTCGATCGACTGCCGGGGATCGAGCGAGCCGGCCGGGTTCTGGTACACCAGCTGCACGCGGCGGCGCAGCTGGCGGAGTTCCTCGCCGCGCGGCCGCGCCACGTCGGTGCCGTCGATGGTCACCGACCCGGAGGTCGGCGTGGCGAAGCGGGCGACCATGCGCGCCGTCGTCGTCTTCCCGGACCCCGACTCGCCGACCAGGGCGTGCGTGCTCCCCCGCTGTACCTCGAACGACACCCCGTCGACGGCCCGGAACGGTGTGCGTCCGATCTGGAACTCCTTGACGAGGTCCCGGACGATGATGGCGTACGACGTGGCGGTGGAGCTGCCGGCGTCGGCGGCCCGGGCCGGCGAACGGAAGGGCCGGGGCGTCAGCGACGGGGCGTCCCGGAGCAGCTGCCGGGTGTATTCGGCTTCGGGGTGGGCCAGCACGGCGCGGGTCTCGCCCTGCTCCTCGATGCGCCCGCCGCGCATGACGACGAGCCGGTTCGACCGCTCGGCGGCGACACCGAGGTCGTGGGTCACGAGGAGCACGGCGGTGCCGAACTCCGCCCGAAGGTCGTCGATGAGGTCGAGGATGCGCCGCTGCACGGTGACGTCGAGCGCGCTGGTCGGCTCGTCCGCGATGATCAGCTGCGGTTGCCTGGCGACGGCGATGGCGATGAGCACCCGCTGGCGCATCCCTCCGGACAGCTCGTGCGGATACTGCCGGGCGCGTAGCTCGGGATCGGGCAGCCCGACCCGGGTGAGCAGTTCGACGACCCGCCGCGAGATCGTGCGCCGGTCGCCGTGCCGGTGGATGCGCAGCACCTCGCCGACCTGCGCGCCGATCGTCTTGACCGGGTTCAGCGAACTCGTCGGATCCTGCGGGATCAGGCCGACCTGAGCGCCGCGGACCGACTCCAGACGCTTCGACGACCAGCCGGCGATGTCGGTGCCGTTGAGCAGGATCTGGCCGGTGTCGACGGACCCGTTCGCCGGCAGCAGCCCGATGATCGCGTGTGCGGTGGTCGACTTGCCGGACCCGGACTCGCCGACGATCGCGAGCACCTGGCCCGGCTCGACAGTGAGGGAGATGCCGTTGACCGCCCGGTGGACCTGGTTGTGGGTCCG
The DNA here is from genome assembly GCF_040642675.1 of Micromonospora sp. NPDC047738. NCBI lineage: Bacteria > Bacillati > Actinomycetota > Actinomycetes > Micromonosporales > Micromonosporaceae > Micromonospora > Micromonospora sp. NPDC047738. Next base: position 8,477 of record NZ_JBEYSO010000022.1, on the reverse strand, counting down.
GTAGGAGACGGTCAGGCCGCGTACCTCAAGCAGACTCATCTGTCCTCCCGGCCGATCGAGCGGCTGATCCGGCCGGCGGCGAGCACGACCAGGACGACGACCACGCCCGGCAGGGTGGTCAGCCACCACGAGGTGGCCAGGTAGTTGCGGCCCTCCGAGATGAGCAGTCCCCACTCCGGGTCCGGTGGCTTCGCGCCGTAGCCGAGGAAGCTGAACGTGGAGATGGCCAGGATCGCGGAGCCGAACTGCACCGCGGCGAGCGCCACGACGGGACCGAGCGAGTTGGGGAGCACGTGCCGCCACAGGACGCTGGAGAAGCGGCCGCCGCTGCCGAAGGCGGCCTCGACGTAGTCGGTGCGCCGGACCCGTACCACCTCTGCTCGGGCCAGCCGGGCGAAGGCCGCCACCGAGCCGATACCGACGGCGATCGCCACGTTGATGGTGCCGGAGCCGAGCAGGATGATGGCCGTCAACGCGAGCAGCAGCCCCGGGACCGCGAGCAGCACGTCGACCACCCGCATCACCAGCTCGTCGAGGAGGCCGCCGACCGAGCCTGCGAGCAGACCGAGCAGCGTGCCCACCACGAGCCCCACCGCGACGGCGACGAACCCGCCGGACAGGGAGCGGGCGGAGCCGTGCACGACGCGGGCGAACAGGTCCCGGCCCAGCGCGTCGGTGCCGAACAGGTGCGCCGCGCTCGGCGCCTGCAGCTTCTCCACCGGTACCCCGTTGATCGGGTCGTGCCCGGTGAACAGGTCCGGCACGATCGCCCACAGCACGACGACGGCGATGGCGAGCCAGGCGAGCGCCAGCCCCGCGGGAGGCAGCGGCACAGTCCGGCGGGCACGGGCTGCGGCGGGCCGGAGAACGGCGGGTTCGGCGGTCATCCGGTGACCCCGACCTTCGCCGTCAGCCGCGGGTCCAGGACCGGGTACAGCAGGTCGACCACGAGGTTGACCAGCACGAATACGGTCGCCGAGAGCACCACGACGGCCAGCATCACCGGAGTGTCCTGGGCGGCGACCGCCTGCTCGGTGAGGCGGCCGATGCCGTTGCGGCCGAAGACGGTCTCGGTCACGACCGACCCGGCGATGAGTTCGCCGAAGGTGACCCCGGCGATGGTGAGCGTGGGCAGCAGCGCGTGGCGGGCGACGTGCCGCCAGAGGATCCACCGCCGCGATGCGCCCTTGGCGGCCACCACCGCGACGAACGGCTGCGCCTGCACCTGATCGAGGCTGCGGGCCAGCACCTGGGCCAGCGGCGCCGAGATCGGTACGGCGAGGGTCAGCACGGGCAGGATCAGCTGCTCGAACTCGGTGCCGCCGATGACGGGCACGAGTTTGAGCTGGAACGAGAACACCTGGATCAGCACGATGCCCAGCCAGAAGGTGGGGATCGAGATGAACAGGGGCGGCAGCGCCAGCAGCGCGCCACGGATCCAGGCGAGCCGGCTGTGGCTCGACACGAAGGCGACCGTGACGGCGAGCAGCACGGCGACGGCGAAGCCGAGAGTGGCGAGCTTGGCCGTCGCCGGCAGGCCCTCGGCCAGTCGGTCGAGCACCGGGGTGCCGGTGTCGATCGAGAAGCCGAAGTCAGCGTGCAGGAAGCCGTGCAGCGTGTGCAGGTACCGGGCGAGGGCCGGCTCGTCGCTGCCGTACAGCTGGCGGATCTGCGCGATCTGCTCGGGCGAGAGCCCCAGTTCGGGGTTCTGGAACTTGATCAGGATCGCGTCGCCCGGCAGTAGTTGCAGCAGCACGAAGCCCGCGGTGAAGGCGGCCCACAGCACGAGCACCGCCTGCCCGACCCGGAGGGCGAGATACTTGGTCATGAGCCGCCGTCCGCCCTACTTGTCCTTCTTCGACAGCCACACGTTGTAGAAGCTGGGCCGCGCGACCGCCTCGAAGCTGACGCCGTGCACGTACGGCGCGGCACCGTACACCTGCGGCTCCTCGAACAGCGGGATCGCGTAGCCCTGCTCCACCACGTACCGCTGGATCTCGGCGACCTTCGCGTTGCGCGCGTTCTCGTCGACGAGGGCGGACTCCTCCTCCAGCAGCCGGTCGAGCTTCGCGTCGTTGGACAGCAGCACGTCCCGGTTCTTGGTGTGGAAGTGGCTCTTGATGACGTCCTGGTCCGCCCGGCCCACCATCGAGTGGGTGATCGGGGTCTTCTCGGCGTTCTTGAGCTCCGCCGCCTGGGTGCCGGAGTCCGCCGGTCGGACGTCGAGCTTCACCCCGATCCGGGTCCACTGCTGGGCGACCAGTTCGAGGTCTGCTTCGACAGCGGCTGCGGGCCGGAGACGAAGACGCTCAGCTCGAGCTTGCGGCCGTTCTTCGCGCGGACGCCATCGCCGCCCCGGACCCAGCCCGCCTGGTCGAGCAGCGCGTTGGCCTTGGCAGGGTCGTAGGCGAGCTGCGCGGACAGGTCCACGTACCCCGCGGCGAGGTGGCTGAGCACGGAGGTCGCCACCGGGTAGCTGTCGGTGAACAGCGTCTCGACGACCTCCTTGGCGCTGGTGCCCGCCTGCAGCGCCTTACGGACGTTGACGTCCTGCAAGATGCTGTTGGCCGGTCGCAGGTAGAGCCCGTTGTTGACGCCACGGGTCGGTTCGGCGTAGATGCGGTAGCCGGCGGCCTTCACCGTCGCCTCGTCGTACGCCTGCACGTAGCGCACGTAGTCGGCCTGCCCCGAGGTCAGCGCCCCCACCCGGACGTTGTCCTCCGGCGTCACGACGATCTTGATCCGGTCGAGGTAGGCGCGGCCCTGATGCGGGAAGGACGGGGGCGCCCAGTTGTAGTCCGGGCGGGCGACCAGGTCGATCTCCTTGTCGATGACCTGGTTCGCCACGGTGAACGGTCCCGAGCCGATGACGTTCTTGAGCTGGCACTGCTCCTCGTACGGCAGTGAGATGGTCTTCTTCGACACCAGGCCCGCGCCGATCACCGAGGTGCCCTGCAGGAATCCGGGCGACGGCTTGTTGAAGTGGAACTTCACCGTGCCCTTGTCGACGACCTCGCTGCGCTCGTAGTTGTTGACGAACTCGGCCACTGGAAGCTTCCGTTCCTGGTCACCGAGGCCGTAGACGTCGTAGTTCGCCGCCACGGTCTCCGCGTCCAGCGGGCTGCCGTCGCTGAAGGTCACCCCCTCACGCAGGTGGAAGGTGTATTCGGTCGCGTCGGTGTTGATCTCCCACGACTTCGCGATCCACGGCTCGATCTTGAGCGTCTTCGGGTCCTGCCAGGTGAGTTTGTCGGTGAGCTGATTGAGCACGCCCCCGTTCGGGTAGAAGCCCGCGGCCGGCAGGTAGAGGCAACTCGGCGGCTGGTGTTCGAGGTAGACGAGCGTGCCACCGTGGACGGGGTCGCCGGCGGCATTCACATCGCCGAGCGGGCCCCGGTCGGAGCAGGCGGTGAGCAGCCCGGCCACGGCAGGGCGGCAGCCCCGGCCGCCGTGACGGACCGGAACCTGGATCGTGACATGCGTAATGGCCTTTCGTGCAGGCAGAGAGGATGCGCGGAGCGGGATGGCGGATTCAGACGCTGGGCAACGGCTCGCACCGGGGCCGCCCGGTGTGGTGTGCCCTGGGGGGAAAGCCGGCAGAGACCAGGAGCTGGCAGCCGCCGGGCGACGGGCGCGGCGACTGCCGCTCGTGCAGGGACCGGCGGGACCGACTGCGCGAGCGGCTTGCTGGCTAGGCGATCAGCGCGGACACAGCGCGCTGCAGGTGCGCTGATGGTCGACGTAGCGCCGCGCGACCAGGGAAGTCACGGTGTGCTTCCCGGTCACCTGGTGGCTGCTACGGATCATGGTCAGGAAGTTATCCCATAGGGTTAGTAGGAAACAAGTCCTGCTCGCATCCTGAGACGCGGGAAACTCCAGGTAACCGGCCCCGCCACTGAGCCCCGCCTCAGCCGGGCAGCTCCCCGTATCCGCGAGCCCGCACCGCCGACGCACCACCGGATCCCGCATCCCCCGCCGCCCGGCCGTGCTCTCGTAAGCTGAAGCCACCCCATCCGACCGCTCCGGAGGCATCGTGGCCATCGACGAGGAAAGCCTGCTCGATGAGATCCGCCGGATCTGCGCGGCCTTCCCGAGCGTGACCGAGCGCCCCAGCCACGGCGCGCCGACCTGGTTCATCCGCGACAAGACGTCCTTCGTCATGCTGTGGGCGGACGGGCATCACCACAACGTCTTCCCCCACCTGTGGTGCGCCGCGCCGCCCGGCGCCCAACAGGAACTCATGGCCGCCAACCCGCAGGTCTACTTCCGGCCGCCCTACGTGGGGCACCGCGGCTGGATCGGGGTGCGGCTGGACCAGGACGTGGACTGGGCCGAGGTGGCGGAGGCCTGCGAGGAGGCGTACCGGGCGACAGCGCCCAAGCGACTGCTCGCCGAGCTGGACAATCGCCCGGCGACCGGCTAGCGACGCTCGCGGCGGGAAATGTCGGAGGGCGCCGCTACCGTTTCTCCCGTGACCAGCCCTGGCGACGTACCGTCCGAACTCCTCGACCGGCTGCGGCCCATCTGTCTCGCGCTGCCGCAGGCCTACGAGGAGCCGGCCTGGGTGGGCGTGCGCTGGCGCATCCGCCAGCGCACCTTCGCCCACGTGCTCACCGTCGACCCCGACCACCAGATGGCCTACGCCCGAGCGGCGGGCACCGACGAGCCCGTCTGCGTCCTGACCTTCCGGTCGCCGGTCGACGAGGTGCACGCCCTCGTCGCCCACGGCGACCCGTTCTTCAAGCCCGACTGGGGCGCCGACGTCCTCGGCATGGTCGTCGAGGAGGCGACCGACTGGGACGAGGTCGGCGAGTTGCTCACCGAGAGCTACTGCCTGCTGGCGCCCAAGAAACTGGTGGCCCAGGTGGCCGCTCCGGCCGAACAGCCGGCTCCCGGCCGACCCGCTCGCGGCTGACCGAGGCGCCCGGCGATCACCCATCCCGGGGTACGCCCGGGCGGGTCTCCCCCGGTTCTCCAGGGCCACTCGTCGCGCGAGATCGGCCGGTCACCGCTCGCGCCTGCGCCCTGACCGCTCGTCCGCGGTGAAGTCCTTCGCCCCACGCCATCGACAGGCAACGATCAGGATCGTTCCGCGTCGAGCAGGAACGTTCGCGGACCTGTCACGGTCAGGAGGACAACCAATGAAGAGATCATCGGCTCTCGGCATCGCCGTCGCGGTCGGGCTCGCGCTCGCCGGGCTGTCCGTGCCGGCAAACCCGGCGGTCGCGGCGGCGACACCCGCCGTCGCCGCCCCTGCCCAGGCCTCCGACGGCGCGTACGTGGCGCAGGAGATGGTCGTCGGCCCGCGCCTGGTCGATCTCACGATCCAGTCGCCGGCGCTCGGCCGGGCCGCCACCGTGCGCCTGCTGACGCCCGACGGCTGGGAGCAACGGGCGCGCGGGGACCACTGGCCCGTGCTCTACCTCTTGCACGGCTGCTGCGACTCGTACGTCAGCTGGACCCGCTCCACGGATGTCGCCAGCATCCCCGAGCTCAGGGACGTCCTGGTCGTCATGCCGGAAGCCGGTGCCGCCGGCTGGTACAGCGACTGGTGGAACGGAGGCCGCGGCGGCTCCCCGGCGTGGGAGACGTTCCACCTGAGCGAGGTGCGCCAGATCATCGAGCGCGGCTACGGGGCGGGCCCGAAGCGGGTGGTGGCGGGCCTGTCGATGGGCGGCTTCGGGGCGATGTCCTACGCCGCCCGCAACCCGGGCATGTTCCGGGCGGCGGCGTCCTTCAGCGGCGTCGTGCACCCGTTGCGCGACGTGTCGTCCTGGCTGCCGTTCTTCGCGCGCACCGGGCTGGACCCGTACGCGCTCTGGGGCGACCCGGTGGCGCAGCTGGACATCTGGCAGGACCACGACCCGTACTACCTGGCCAAGCGGCTGCGGCACACGGCGCTCTTCGTGGCCACCGGCGACGGCACCGCGGGCGGGCCGTTCGACGCGCCGGGGCGGACCGACGGCCTGGAGGCGCTGATCCACCAGGAGAACGTCGACTTCGTCGAGCAGCTACGCGAGCAGGGTGTCTCCGTCACGACCGACTTCTACGGTCCCGGCAGCCACAGCTGGCCGTACTGGCAGCGGGAGCTGCACCGGTCGCTCCCGATGCTGCTCGCCGCGCTGGAGACGGGGCGCGGCGTGCTGACCCACGCCCCTCAGCACTGAGGTCGGTCGGCCTGCAACGGCCGGAGGGAGCGTTCCGATCGGAACGCTCCCTCCGGTTTCAGCGGGTGTTACCGGCTAGCTGATGAACTTGAAGTAGGCGCGGTACTGGAATCCGTTGTCGAGGGTCAGGACGAACTCGCGGCAGGTGCCGGCCCAGGACGGGTCGGTCTTCCACGGGTAGTTGTACTGACCGGGCGTGCTGACCGATAGCGAGGATCCGCCGGGGTTGCGGGCCGCGACCGGGGTCGGCCGCGGGGTGGTCGCCCCGCTCGGGTTGACGGTCTTGAGGGTGTCGCAGTCGACCAGCCGCGAGTACGGCGAGCCGCTGGCGAGGATGTTCAGGCCCCGGTCGGTGGCGAGCTTGAACTTCATCGGTGCCGCGTCGCCGGCGACGACGGTGTTCAGCGCCGGCTGCGCCGAGCGGCCGACGAAGTCACCGCGGCAGGACGGGTGGGTGTCGAACGCCTCGGTGTTGTCGTCCCGGGCGGTGGTGCCCTGCACCGCGCTGTAGCCCAGGCCACGGCGGGCGAAGGAGCCCCAGAGGATGCAGGCGTTCTCCCCGCCGGTGAGGGCGGCGTCGGCGGCGATGATCGCGTTGCGGCCGGTCACGAAGCCCGGGCCGCAACCCTGGAGCTTCAGCCCGTCGATGACCAGCTGCAGCGCCAGGTTGTTACCGCCGGTGTTCCACCCGTCGTAGATGTTCGGGTTGAAGCCGTGGCGGTCGATCAGGTTCCAGGTCATGTCCCACAGGACGGAGGTCCAGCCGTGGCCGATGCCGTGCGGCGCGGCCAGCGAGGTGCCGTTGAGCCAGCCGCCGGTCTTGATGCTGTCGTAGGTGAACGGCTGGATGTCCATGTTCCGCGAGTACGGCCGCGGCCGGATGCCGCCGCCGTGCCGGTCGTCCTGGAACAGCACGTACGGGCCCATGCCGCGCTGCCCGTCGGCCGTGTCGAACTTCGGGTCGAGCAGCATGGTGAGCGCGACGTAGTCGCTCCAGCCCTCGCCCATCTGCTCGTTGCCGGTCAGGCAGTTGACCGTCGGGCCACCGGTGAGCCGGTTGGAGATGCCGTGGGTGTACTCGTGGATGATGACCCCGGCGTCGAGGTCGCCGTCCCGGATGCCCGGGTGGTTCGGGTGCATACGCACCGAACCGGTGGCGGTGCCGGCGGCGATGGCGGCCTTGATGGTGGCGCCGTCGGCCTGGGTCACGGCGACCGCCGGGATGGTGACCGGCGCGGTCGTCATGGCGCCGGTGAGCACCGGCGCGGTACCCGTCGCGTTGTGGGCGACGACGAGCGCCTTGGCTCCGGCGGCCTGGGCGACCTGGGCGCGCTGGAGGTAGGTGCAGGCGGTGGTGCCGCCGTCGACCACGCTGATCCAGCCGCCGGAAGGCAGCGTGGCGGGGTACGCCGCGGCGGTGCAGCCGGTGCCGGCGTAGACGAGCTGGTGCCCGGCCAGGCCAGCCTTGGTGGGCGCCGGCGTGAACCGCGACCACGACGCGTCGAACGAGCCCACACCGTCCACGACAACCTGGTTCGGGCTGCCGAACTGGGTGCCCGGCCACAGGTACATCTGCATCCGGGGGGTGCCGCCGTCCATGGCCGGGGTGGAGAAGTTGGCGTTGTTGGTGCCGCCGCCGTCGGCCGCCTCGGCGCGGACGTAGTCGCCGCCCGTGCCGCCCCGGCCGTAGTTGTTGGCCTGGAAGTTCCCCGACGCCTCGTCGAAGCCGTAGCGGTGGGAGATGTCGTGGACGATGTTGTTCCAGTAGAAGAGGTTGGCGGTCGCCGCCTCCCGGTAGTTCTGCGCGTGCTCGCCCAGGTCCAGCGGGAAGTCGAAGGTCAGGTTCGCCCCGCCGTCCGGGCTGCTGCCGGCGTCCGGCGCGTTGTTGTTGTCCTGGTCCTGGTAGGCGTGGACGTTGTTGCCCTGGGTGGTGGTGTGCTCGGCGCCGGCGGCGCCGTTGGTGTCGTGCCAGCCGTGCGGAGACGCGTCGCCGTCCGCCGGGTTGGTCACCAGGGACCGCGGGCCGTCGTTCGGGCTCTCCTTCGGGGCGTTGAACACCCGGTAGCTCGACCCGTCCTGGACGGGGTTCGGCGAGCTGGGGTTCGCGGCGCTGAGCGGCGGCGCCGACGTCGCGGTGCGGCCCAGGTTGTTGGCGATCTCCGCCGTGTCCTCGTGGGTGGTCCAGTCCTCGGCGTCGAGCAGTTTGCCGGTCTGGGCGTCGACGCTGGCGTTCCACAGGTGGGTGTCGGAGGAGTCGTCGATGACCAGCTGCCAGGCCAGACGAAGCCCGTCGTCGGTCGGCTGCCAACC
>NZ_JBEYSO010000021.1:0-139219 GCF_040642675.1 Micromonospora sp. NPDC047738 | reverse complement strand
ACCATCCAGCAACCCTGCAATCCACAGGACCCTGTCCGGGGCATTTCGTTCACCGCGACCGCCGCTCTCGCGCCGGGCACTTTTACTACGTTACCCGGTGGTTTCTGCCGTGTCAAACCGCTGTCTGGCGGTTCGTCGTACTTCCACCCTTTTGCCGGGCACCTCGATTCGACCGACTCGCGCCCGGACGCCTCGTGGATTTCGGCAGGACGGCCGCTGCGGTCTCCCGCTTGCTCGTCCGTGTCCCTGCCGGCCGATAACCTTACCCGGTCGGTTCCGCCTCGCCAAATCCGCCTCGCGGCGAATCCGGGGCACCACCCGGGTCCAGGGTCAGACAGAGAGAACCATCCGATCCTGGCGGTTATTTCCCGCGCTCCGGCCTTTTCGGCTTTCGCCCTGTTTCGTCCGTTCCGCGCTGGCAGAGAGAAAGTTACGCGCCCAGCGGTTTGATCGTCAAATCCGCCGGGCGCGTCCCGCGTCACATTGTCGAGATACGACTATTTGCCCAGGTCAACGCCGGCGAAGGAGCGCTTGCCGCGGCGCAGCACCAGGTACCGCCCGTGCAGCAGGTCGTCCGCCGACACGGTCGCGTCGACGTCCGTCACCCGGGTGTTGTTGACGTACGCGCCGCCTTCGGCGATCACCCGGCGCGCCTCCTTCATGCTCGGCACCAGCCCGGACTCCTTGAGCAGGCCGGCGACGTCCGGCAGCTCGGCCAGGTGGACCAGGCCGGCCTCGGTCAACGCGGCGCGCAGGGTCGCCGGGGTCAGCTCCTCGAGCGAACCGCGGCCGAAGAGCGCCTGGCTGGCGGCCACCGCCTGGGCCATCTCCCGCTCGCCGTGCACCAGCGCGGTCAGCTCCTCGGCGAGCGCCCGTTGGGCCAGGCGGGCCTGGGGCCGTTCCGCGGTCGCCTTCTCCAGCTCCTCCAACTCCTCCCGGGAGCGGAAGCTGAAGTAGCGCAGGTAGCGGACGACGTCGCGGTCGTCGGCGTTGACCCAGAACTGGTAGAAGGCGTAGGGGCTGGTCATCTCCGGGTCGAGCCATATGGAGCCGCCCTCGGTCTTGCCGAACTTGGTGCCGTCCGACTTGGTGACCAGCGGCGTGGTGAAGGCCTCCACCGGCCCGGCGCCCCGTCGGCGGATGTAGTCGACCCCGGCGGTGATGTTGCCCCACTGGTCCGAGCCGCCGTACTGGAGCTGGCAGCCGTGCCGGCGGTGCAGTTCGAAGAAGTCGTTGGCCTGCAGCAGCTGGTAGCTGAACTCGGTGAAGCTGATGCCGGTCTCCAGCCGGGCCTTGACCACCTCGCGGGCCAGCATCTTGTTCACCGGGAAGTGCTTGCCGACGTCGCGGAGGAACTCGACCACCGACATCTCGCCGGTCCAGTCCAGGTTGTTGACCAGTCGGGCCGCGTTCTCCCCGGTGTACGAGACGAACGGGGCGAGCTGGTCGTGGATGCGCTGGACCCAGCCCGCCACCACCTCGGGCGGGTTGAGGGTGCGCTCGGCGGTCTCCTTCGGGTCGCCGATCTGGCCGGTGGCACCGCCGACCAGCAGCAGCGGCCGGTGCCCGGCGAGCTGGAGCCGGCGCGCGGTGATGACCTGCATGAGGTGGCCGACGTGCAGGCTGGGCGCGGTCGGATCGAAGCCCACATAGAAGGTGGCCGTCCCGCCGTCGAGCAGCTCGCGCAGCTCGTCGAGGCCGGTCGAGTCCTGGATCAGGCCCCGCCACTGCAGGTCTTCGGTCAGGGAGTCCCGCCCCTGCGGGAGGTTGCTGTCGGTCACGGCTACCGATTCTCCCCCATCACCGCCCCGGACCCGTACCGGGTTTGCCCACGCCGGGGCGATTAGGCTGGCGCTCCATCAAGGGCGAGGAGGGCTGCCGTGGAGATGCCGGACCTGACCGGGGGCTTCGTGGCCCTGCTGGGCCTGAAGTTCGACGAGGTCAGCGGGGACCGGGTGGTGATCCGCTGGCAGGTCCGCCCGGAGCTGCACCAGCCGTACGGGATCCAGCACGGCGGGGTCTACTGCTCGGTGGTGGAGACGGCGGCCAGCATCGGCGGCGCGCTCTGGCTGGGCGACAAGGGCCAGGTGGTGGGCGTGTCCAACCAGACGGACTTCCTGCGCGCGGTGCGGGACGGCGAGCTGACCGCGGTGGGCACCCCGATCCACCGGGGCCGGAGTCAGCAGCTCTGGCTGGTGGAGATCACCGACGGGGACGGCCGGTTGGTCGCGCGTGGCCAGGTACGGCTGCAGAATCTCGCTGCCGCCTGACCCCGGACGGGTGCCGGGCGACGGCCTGGTCGATTCACCCCAAAAGAGATACTTGACGCCGATATCGTCGCGTCGATGAGATCACCCGCTCCCGGCCCGACGTGAGGAAGCTCCTCGCCGCCACCCTCGGCGTCCTGTCCGCCATCGGCGGCTTCGTCGACATCGGCGACCTGGTGGCGGCGAGCCAGGCCGGTGCCCGGTTCGGCATGGCCCACGCGTGGGTGCTGCTCGTCGGGGTGCTGGGCATCTGCGCGTACGCGGAGATGTCCGGCCGGATCGCGGCGGTGAGCGGCCGGGCCGTGTTCGACCTGGTCCGGGAGCGGCTGGGGCCGCGGGTGGCGCTGCTCAACCTGGTCGCCTCCTACCTGGTCACGGTGGTCACCCTCGCCGCGGAGCTGGGCGGGGTGGCCCTGGCGCTGCAGCTGGCGACCGGGCTCAGCTACCTGCTCTGGGTGCCGGTGGCCGCGGTCGCGGTCTGGCTGGTGCTGTGGCGGATGCGCTTCGCGCTGATGGAGCGGGTGTTCGGGCTGGCCGGGTTGGCGCTGCTGGTGTTCGCGGTCGCACTGTTCGCCCTGCCCACCGACTGGGCGCGCCTCGGCCACGAGGCGGTGTACGTCAGCTCCGCCGGGGCGGGCTGGTCGGTGTACTGGTTCGTGGCGGTGGCGCTGTTCGCCTCCACGGTCAGCCCGTACGAGGTCTTCTTCTTCTCCTCCGGCGGGGTGGAGGAGAAGTGGAGCGCCGCCGACCTGGCCGACGCGCGGTCCAGCGTGCTGATCGGCTTCCCGGTCGGCGGATTCCTGGCGTTGTCGCTGCTCGCCGTGGCGGCCGTGGCGTACCACCCGTCCGGGACGGCGCTGGACAGCCTCGACCAGGTGGCCCGGCCGGTGGCGACCGCGCTGGGCGGGGCCGGGCTGGCGGTCGCGGTGCTGGCGTTCTTCGCGGTTACCTTCGGCGCCGCGCTGGAGACCGGGCTGTCCGCCGCGTACGCGGTGGCGCAGTACTTCGGCTGGCAGTGGGGTAAGCGGGTCACCCCCCGGGAGGCTGCCCGGTTCCACACCGTGCTGCTGGTCAGCGTGCTGCTCGGGGTGCTGATGCTGCTGACCACCATCGACCCGGTGCAGCTCACCGAGTACATGCTGGTGCTCAGCGCGTTGGTGCTGCCGCTGACGTACCTGCCGATCCTGGTGGTGGCCAACGACCGCAACTACCTGGGCGACCGGGTCAACGGCCGGTGGATGAACCTGCTCGGGGCGGTGTTCCTGCTGCTCATCGTCGCCGCGTCGGTGGCGGCGATCCCATTGGCGATCATCACGAGGATGGGACAGTGAGGCTCCAGCTCGCCAAGCAGCTGCTCGACCGGCAGATCGTCGACCGGGACGGCCGGCTGGTCGGCCGGGTCGACGACATCGCGTTCGCGATCGACGCCGAGGGAGTGCCGTACGTGGACTGCCTGCTCTCCGGGCACGGCGTGCTGGGGCAGCGGATCGGCGGCCGGATCGGGCGGTTCCTGGTGTCGATCGCCGAGCGGTTCGCCGAGGAGGTGCCGGTGCCGCCGCGACGCATCCCGCTCGCCCAGGTCGCCGAGGTGGACAGCGCGGTACGCCTGCGCTGCCCGGCGGCCGACCTGCCGCCGTCCCCCACCGAGTCCTGGCTGCGCCGGCACGTGATCGACCAGATCCCGGGGGCGGATCATGCGCGCCGGTGAGCTGCTCGGCCGGATGGCGTACGACCTGCACGGGCGGCGGCTGGGCCGGGTGGTCGACGTGGTGGTGCGCGGTGGCTGGCCGCCGGACCGGCTGCGGATCACCGACGTGATCGTGGCCGGCCACTGGTGGACCCGGGTGGTCGGGCGACTGATCGCGCCGGAGCTGCACCCGTCGGGACCGTGGCTGCTGCGCGCCGCCGCCCGGGTCCTCGGCCGGAGCACCCATCAGTTCCCCGCCGACCGGGTGCAGCTGCTCCCGCCGGTCCCGGACTTCCCGTTCGGCGCGCCGTCGGGGCCGGCGGACCACACCGGCTGAGGCGGCCCGGCCGGCACCGGCCGCGGCGGCCCGGTGCCCATCGGACGCGCCGGATTCGCTCCCCCGGCTACCCGCGCTGCCCGGCCGGGGCTGCGGGCAGGTCCAGCACGAACGCGTCACCCTCCGGGTTGAAGCCGAGCCGGTGGTAGTACGGGGCGACCATGCCGGGCGGGCTGACCACCCGGCGGAAGCCGCGGTCGGTGAAGAGGCGGCTGCGCCGGTAGACGAACTCGCCCGGCGTGAAGTCGCGGAACGGCGGGGTGACGTAGTCGAGGTCGATCTGGGCCACCCCATCGGCCTCGGCGTGCGACACCACCACGCCGACCACCTCGTCGGCGCGGACCACGAGGAACGCCGAGCGGTCGGCGCCGGCCGGGTCCCAGCGGAAGGCGGGGTTGAACCGGGCGATGTCGGCGGCGTGCACCCGCAGCGTGTGGGCCAGGAAGGCGTCCCCGGTGCCCACCTCGACCACCTGGTAGGTCTGCTCGTCGTGCCGGGTAACCAGCAGCTTCCGCAGGTACCAGACGTTGATCACGGCGAGCACCACGTTCAGCCCGACCATGGGCCACACCTGCACGGCGGCGTTGTAGCCGATCAGGATGAGGCAGCCGACGAGGTTGAGGGCGCGCAGCCGCAGGATGCGCGTCTGCAGCAGCGACCAGACCAGCAACGCGGAGCCGGCCCAGCCGACGAGTTCCAGCCAGTTCACCCGGGCGAGACTAGTGGTCGCGCTGGTCAGCCGCCACGGCGGGCAGCTCCAGCACGTACTCCTCGACCTCGGTCCCGCGGCCGTTGGCGTACCCGGAGTCCTCACCGACCACCACGAAGCCGCACTTGCGGAGCACGGCGAGCGAGGCGGCGTTGTCCTTGGCGGCGCGGGCGTGCACCGGACGCTGCGGCAGCTCACGCAGCAGCGCGGCGAGCGCGGCGGTGGCGTGGCCCCGGCCCCAGCGGCGCGGATCGATCCAGTAGCTGACCTCGGTGCGCTCCCCCACCGGGAAGGCGGTCACGCGCCCGACCACCTCCCCGCCGACCGTCACGGTCCGGAGGACGATGCGCGGGTCGGCGCGGATGCGCGTCCAATGGTCGTCGAAGGCGGCCCGGTCGGCCGGGTCCTTCGGGCCGAACGCGGCCATCCAATTGGCCTGTGGATCCTGCTCGTGGCGAAAGAACGCGGGCAGGTCATCGTCGCGCACCGGGCGGAGCCGCACCTCACTGGTCACCGCCGGAGGATACGCGGACCGACCGACAGGTTCGGACCCGCTGGCGAACGGGCGACGTCACCCGGGCGGTGGACCGGCGCCCGGACCCGCCCCGGACGCCCCGGGTGGGAGCGGAGGATTCGTCGGGTGAAGCGGATGACCCACTGCCGGCACCGGCCGGCATTCCCGATGCGTACCCCCAGAGCCTCCGTCACGGGCCCGATGCTGGCCGGCCCCCGGGCCCTGGGCCCGACGGCGGCCGCGCCACTGGCGCTCGCCGCGGCGGCGCTCGGTGCCGTCGCGGTCGGCACGCTGGCGATCGGTCGGCTGGCGATCCGCCGGGCGGTCATCAAGGAGCTGCGGATCGGCCGGCTGGAGGTGGACGAGCTGGTCGTGCGGCGGACCGACGGCGGTCAGCCGGTGGGCGGCAGCGTCGTCTGATAGCCGTACAGCTCCAACAGGCGGACCCGGGAGGCCTGCAGCCGGTCCACCACCACGCTCATGAAGCGGGTGGTGGGCTGCCGGCCGAGCGCGTCGTCGGACTCCATCAGCCGGCGTACCCCGGCGGCCTGGAACTCGACGGCGAGACTGCGCCGCGCGGCCACCGCCCCGAACTGCCATCGGTACGGCGGGAAGAGCCAGGACCAGCCGACGACCCCGCCCACGCCGATCGTCTCGATCCCCACGTCACCGCGACCGGGCACCGGGAAGTCCAGCGCCACCTCGCCGCCGCGGACCAGCCAGAACCGCTCCGCCGGCTGCCCGGCGCGGAACAGCCGGTGACCGGGGTGCCACACCACGGGGCGGGCGTGACCGGTCAGCGGGGGCAGCCACTCCGGCGGCAGCCCGGCGAGGAACGGATGCGCGCGGAGCATCTCCAGCGGAGTCATCAGTCTCACCCCCGTCCACAGTCCGGGTCCTGGATCCATTGGACCTCGCCCCGGCCGGGATCGTCAGGGCCGAAGGTCCCGGGCCGCGGATGCGCGACGCCGCCCGATTTCCCCCGGGACGCCTCCGCGCCGGTACCTCCCCCGCCGACGCGGATGGCGGTCCGGCTGGCCGAACCTCGGGCCCGAGGTGTCGACGCCGGGATAGCCGGGCAAATGCGGTCCGGGGACGAGCGGGCCGCCGACAATGGCCTGAGCCGACCGAAGGGACGCCGATGAACCGACCTGTCGTGGTGGGGGTCGACGGATCACCGACCAGCCTGACCGCCGCCGAGCACGCCGCGCGGGCGGCCGTCCAGCGATCCCGGCCGCTGCACCTGGTGCACGGCTACCTGCACCCGCTCGGCTACGGCGTGCCACTCAACCCGTACGACCTCGGCGTGCCGGCGCCGACCGAGGCGGCGCAGAAGATGCTCGAACAGGTGGCCGGCGACCTGACCGACCGGCATCCGGGCCTGCGGGTGGAGGTACGCCAGGTGGCCGGCGGTCCGGGCGCCACGCTCGTCGAGGAGTCCCGCCGGGCCGACCTGGTGGTGGTGGGCAGCCGGGGGATGGGCGGGTTCGCCGGGCTGCTGCTCGGCTCGGTCAGCGGCCAGGTGGCCCAGCACGGGCACTGCCCGGTGCTGGTGGTCCGCCCGGCCGAGCAGCCGATCCCGGTCGACGGACCGGTGCTGGTCGGCGTGGACGGCTCCGAGTCGGGCGGGCTCGCCGTCCGGCTGGCCGCCGACGAGGCGGACCGCCGCGACAACGACCTCGTGCTGGTGCACGTCCGGCCGCTTGAGCGGGCCGGTACGGTGCCGGAGCAGGGGGCCGAGTCCGCGGCGGCCGGGCAGGCCGAATCGGCCGAGCTGCTGGCCCGGGCGGCGGCCCAGGTCCGCGCGGACCATCCGGTGCTGACCGTGGTCGAGCGGCCGGTCCGGGCCGCCTCCCCGGAGCAGGCCCTGATCGAGGCGAGCGGGGAGGCGGCGCTGGTGGTGGTCGGGTCGCGGGGCCGCGGCGGCTTCGCCGGACTGCTGCTCGGGTCGGTCAGCCAGGCGCTGGTGCAGCACGCACACTGCCCGGTGCTGGTGGCCCATCCGTACGAGCGGGCGGAGTGAGGACCGCCGGGGACGGGCCGGTCAGACCGGGTCGCGGCCGGCGAGCAGGTCCTCGAAGTTGGTGGTGAGGGCGAACGGGTCGGCCGGGCCGGTCGCGACCGGACGGCGGTCCACCTGCTCAGCCAGCTCGACCCCGGCCCGCCGGATGCGGGCCCGCAGGGCACCGTCGGCGCTCTCGCCGGACCAGTCCTCCGGCGCCGCGTAGACCACCGTCGGCACCACCACCGCCCGCAGGTACGCGAACATCGGCCGGACCGCGTGCTCCAGGGCGAGCGAGTGCCGGGCGGTGCCCCCCGTGGCGCCGATCAGCACCGGCCGGTCGGCCAGGGCGTCCCGGTCCACCACGTCGAAGAACGACTTGAACAGCCCGTTGTACGAGGCGTTGAAGATCGGGGTGACCGCGATCAGTCCGTCCGCCCCGGCCACGGTGTCCAGCGCCTCCCGCAGGGCGGCCGACGGGAAGCCGGTGAGCAGGTGGTTCACCACGTCGTGGGCGTGCTCGCGCAGCTCGATCGGACGGATCTCCACCTCGGCGCCGCGCCGGACCAGCTCGTCGCGGGCGGCCGCGGCGAGCTGGTCGGCGAGAAGCCGGGTCGAGGAGGGCTGGCCGAGGCCGGCGGAGACCACCGCCAGGGTGCGCCGGGTCATCGGGCCGCCTCGGGCGCCTTGCCGGTCACGTCGTCGACGGCGTGCACCGTGTTGTCCTTGGCGCCGCCGGCCGCGGCCAGCAGCGAGGCGTGGGTGGGCGCCTCCGGCACGTGCACCGGCCGCAGCGAGTCGAACTCCTTGCGCAGCACCGGGACGACCTCCTCGCCGAGGAGATCGAGCTGTTCCAGGACGGTCTTCAGGGGCAGCCCGGCGTGGTCCATCAGGAAGAGCTGACGCTGGTAGTCGCCGACGTACTCGCGGAAGCCGAGCGTGCGGTCGATGACCTGCTGCGGGCTGCCCACGGTCAGCGGGGTCTCCCGGGTGAACTCCTCCAGCGACGGCCCGTGCCCGTAGACCGGGGCGTTGTCGAAGTACGGCCGGAACTCGCGGACGGCGTCCTGGGAGTTCTTCCGCATGAACACCTGCCCGCCGAGGCCGACGATGGCCTGGTCGGCGGAGCCGTGGCCGTAGTGCTCGAAGCGCTGCCGGTAGAGCCCGATCATCCGCTGGGTGTGCTCCTTGGGCCAGAAGATGTGGTTGGCGAAGAAGCCGTCGCCGTAGTAGGCCGCCTGCTCGGCGATCTCGGGGCTGCGGATCGAGCCGTGCCAGACGAACGGCGGCACCCCGTCGAGCGGGCGCGGGGTGGCGGTGAACGACTGCAGCGGGGTGCGGAACCGGCCCTTCCAGTCGACCACGTCCTCACGCCACAGCCGGTGCAGCAGGTCGTAGTTCTCGATCGCGAGGGGGATGCCGTTGCGGATGTCCTGCCCGAACCACGGGTAGACCGGGCCGGTGTTGCCGCGGCCCAGCATCAGGTCCACCCGGCCGTCGGCCAGGTGCTGGAGCATCGCGTAGTCCTCGGCGATCTTCACCGGGTCGTTGGTGGTGATCAGCGTGGTCGAGGTGGAGAGCAGCAGCCGCTCGGTCCGGGCGGCGAGGTAGCCGAGCATGGTGGTCGGCGACGAGGGCACGAACGGCGGGTTGTGGTGCTCGCCGGTGGCGAAGACGTCGAGCCCGACCTCCTCGGCCTTGAGCGCGATGGCCACCATGGCCTTGATCCGCTCACGCTCGGACGGCAGCCGCCCGTTGGTCGGGTCGACCGTGACGTCGCCGACGGTGAAGACTCCGAACTGCATGATCCAGCTCCTCGCGTGACGCCCGGGCCGGTGCGGCCCGGATCGCACCCCACAACATATTTGACGAGTCAACTATTCCGTCATGGGTCGTGGGCCGCGTGGCCCAGATCACCACCCACCGGCCGGTTGCGGCCCGCCGGCGTCACTCCTGTCCGGCGTACGGCGGCCGCCCGCCCGACGGCGGGTACGCCGACCCGGGCGCCTGAGCGGGCGGGTGCGGCTGGGCCGGCGGCGGATACGGCTGGCCCAGCTGGCCGGCGTATGGGTACTGGGCCGGCGGCCAGCCGTGCTGCGGATGGGGCTGACCCGGGTAGGGCTGACTGGCGTGGAACTGGCCCGGGTGCGGGTACGGCTGCCCCAGGTGGGGGTGCGGCGGCCGACCCGGGGTGGCGGCCGACTTCCGGCGCGCCCGCTGCACGGCCACGACCACGCCGACGATCAGGGCCACCAGCAGGACTGGGCAGCCCACGTACCCGAAGAGGTAGCCCGCCTCGTACGCCGTCACCGCGCCGCTCCCCTCGTCCGGTGGATCGGCCGACGCTAGCGGATCGGGCTGCGGCGCGCAGCCCCGTCAGCCGCCGGCCACCGAGGGGAGCACCTGCACCTCCGCGCCGTCGCCGACCGGGGCGTCCAGCCCGCCGGCGTGCCGGCAGTCCTCGCCGTCGACGTAGACGTTGACGTAGCGGCGCAGCTCGCCGCGCTCGTCGCGGATCCGGCGGCCCAGCCGGGGCCAGGCGCCGTCGAGCTCGTCGAGGACGGCCCGCAGCGTGCCGGTGGCGGCGACGGTCAGCCGGCTCGCGCCGCCCGCCTCGCCGCGCAGCGGGCCGGGCAGCAGCACGGTGACCACTCACACCTCCGCGGCCCGGACGCAGAGCACGTCCGGCAGGTGGGCGGCGACCAGCGACCAGGAGTCACCCTCGTCCGGGCTGGCGTAGACCTCGCCGGAGCGGGTGCCGAAGTAGACCCCGGCCGGGTCGGCGTCGTCGGCGCACATCGCGTCGCGCAGCACCGACGGGTAGAACGGCCCCTCGGGCAGCCCGACCGAGAGCGGCTCCCACTTGTCGCCCGCGTCGGTGGAGCGGTAGACCCGGCAGCGGTGGTCGACCGGGAAGCGCTCCCCGTCGGCGACCAGCGGGAAGACGTAGACCGTGCCGGGGCGGGACGGGTGGGCGACCATCGGGAAGCCGAAGTCGCTGGGCAGGCCGGCGGCGATCGAGCTCCAGGTGCGCCCGTCGTCGTCGGAGCGGTAGACGCCGTGGTGGTTCTGCGCGTAGAGCCGATCCGGGTTGCCGACGTCCCGGGCGATCTTGTGGACGCACTGCCCGAACTCGGGCCACTCGTCGGGCAGGAAGTAGGCCCGGATGCCGCTGTTACCGGGCGTCCAGCTCGCCCCGGCGTCCTCGGTGCGGTAGACCCCGCCGGTGGACATGGCCACCGCCATCCGGGCCGGATCCCGCGGATGCGGCAGCACGCTGTGGATCGCCTGGCCACCGAAGCCGGCGGCCCAGGACTCGCGGTGCGGATGGTCCCAGAGCGCCCGGACGAGCTGGAAGCTGCGCCCGCCGTCGTCCGAGCGGAACAGCGCGGACGGCTCGGCACCGGCCCAGACCACGTCGGGCTGGTCGGCGCCCGCCGGAGTGAGCTGCCAGACCCGGCCCAGGCTGGCGCCGGTGTCGGCCGGGAAACCCACCGGCGCCCGGTCGGGCTCCTGCCAGGAGGCGCCGAGGTCGTCGCTGGTCGCCACGCTCGGCCCGAAGTGCGAGCTGGTCATCCCGGCGAGCAGGCGGGGCCAGCCGGCGCGCTTGTCGACGGCGACCGCGTAGACGCCGGTCATCGGGAAGTGCGGGCCGGTCACCTCCCAGGCACGTCGATCGGCGCTGGTGGCGAGGAAGAGCCCCTTGCCGGTGCCGATTGCGAGCAGTGTCGCCATGCCGGTCCTCCGATCCGTGCCGAGCGGGTGGCTGCCGGGTCCGGGCGGCACCCGGCGAGAGGCGTACGACGCGGGCGGGCGGGACCTGACGTCGTGATTATGGTCACCCCGTCCGACAGAATGCCGCTTCACCGGGCCGGTGGCCAGCCCGCACCGCCGTCCGGCAGTCGCCGGTGTCAGCGACGGGTGCGGGGCACGTGGCGGCGGTAGGCGCTCACCGTCGGGTCGCCGGCGACCCAGAACCGCCAGGGCATGTCGTGCGCCCCGGTCACCCCGACCCGGGGGCCGGCCGCGATCGCCGTCGCCGGCACCGGCACCGCGGGCGGCCGCAGCCGTACCGGGCCGTCGCCGAGCAGGTCGACGCCGTAGACCGCGCCGTCGATGCCGAGCGCCGCGCAGAGCCGGGCGGGCCCGCGGGCCAGGTCCACGTCCCGGCGTACGGCAGGGCGTCGCGACCGGGCCGCGGCCGGCCCGTCGACCACCTCGCCGGCGCGCAGCAGCACCGCCGAGGCCTCCCCGTCCGGGCCGGTGACCACGTTCATGCACCAGTGCATCCCGTAGGTGAAGTAGACGTACGCCCGCCCGGACGGGCCGAACATCACCGCGTTGCGCTTGGTGCGGCCCCGGTGCGCGTGCGAGGCCGGGTCCCCGGCGGTGCCGGCGTACGCCTCGACCTCGGTGATCCGGACGGTGACCCCGCCGGCGGTGAGCAGGCAGCCGAGCAGCCCGCGGGCGGCCGGCACGACCGGCCCGGCCAGCAGGTCGGCCAGGTCGGCTGCGGTGGTGGCGGGCTCGGCACTGGTCATGGGTCGACGATAGCCCGTGGGGCGCTGGCGATCTTTTCAATAGGCCGTTGACAAGATGCTGTTCAAGGGTGTGTCATGGAACCCATGCCCACGCTGGACAACGACCCGTTCACCGCTCCGGACGCGGCCCAGGCCCGCGCGCACCGCAACTACGCCGCGCTGCTGCGGATCGCCGAGCGCCATGCCGGCACCAATGCCCGCCGCCGGCGGTACGCACACCCCGACGTGCCGGACGCGTACGAGGCGGCCACGCTGGTGATGGCCCTCGCCGGCGGCGCGGAGCTGGAGCCCGGCGAGGAGCCGGTCGACCAGGCGGACCTGATGGCCGCGCTGACCCTGGTCCCGCACGTGCGGGCCGAGGTGGACGCGCTCGAGGCGGGCCTGGTGCAGGTGGCCCGCGGCCGGGGGCTGACCTGGCAGGCGATCGCCTTCGGGCTCGGGCTGGGCAGCGCCCAGGCGGCCCGGCAGCGCTACGACCGGATCACGGTACGCACCGGCACCACCGACTGACCGGCGGAAGCTGTCACAGGGCCCGGCGAGACTGCCCGGGTGGACGGGACGAGGACGCGATGACGCGCGACGAGATGCGGGCGTACTGCCTGGCGAAGCCGGGCGCCTGGCTGGACCAGCCGTGGGAGGGCGACGAGGTGGTCAAGGTCGGCAGCAGGATCTTCGCCTTCCTCGGCTCGCCGGAGGGCGACGCGCGGGTGGGCCTGAAGTGCGGCCCGTCCCGGGAGGTCGCCGACGAGTGGCTGCACCGGTTCCCCGACGACGCCCGCGCCTCCCCCTACATCGGCCGTTCGGGGTGGAACACGCTGCGGCTCGACGGCGGCATCCCCGACGAGGAACTGCGCGAGGCGCTCGACGGGTCGTACGACGCGGTGGTGGCCAAGCTGCCCAAGCGCGAGCGACCGACGACCTGACCGCAGTCACGGTGGGACACACCGGCCGCGTTGAGGTGGCTGCCGGGCGTGGTTGCCGTCCGGGACAGCAAGGACCCGGCCGGTCCGGTGCTCGCCTTCGACCCGCAGGCGTGGCGCTCGTTCGTCGAGTTCGCCAAGCAGTCCTGACACGGCAAAGGAGCAGGCCCTCAGCAGCATGCTGCTGAGGGCCTGCTCCTTTCCGTCGCTGCGGTCAGCGGGGTACGACCTGCTCGGCGGCCCAGTCGCGCCAGCCGGCCAGCTTGTCCGCGGCGACGGCGAGCTGGTCGGCGACCGGGCCGGGGCCGGTCGAGCCGGGGGTGGTCCGGGCCGCGAGGGCGGAGCGCACCGAGAGCACGTCCCGCACCGACGGGTCCAGGTGCGGGCTGACCGCGGCCAGGTCGGCGTCGGAGACCTCGTCCAGGGCACAGTCCCGGGCCACGCAGAGCGAAACCAACTGGCCGGTGATCTCGTGCGCGTCGCGGAACGGCACGCCCCGGCGGACCAGCCAGTCCGCCACCTCGGTGGCGAGGGAGAAGCCGACCGGCGCGGCGGCGACCAGGCGGTCGACGCGTACGGTCATCGTGGAGATCATCCCGGCGAGCGCCGGCAGCAGCAGCTCCAGAGTGTCGACCGCGTCGAAGGCCGGCTCCTTGTCCTCCTGCATGTCCCGGTCGTAGGTCATCGGCAGGCCCTTGAGCATGGTGAGCACGCTCATCAGGCCGCCGACCAGCCGGCCGGACTTGCCCCGGGCCAGCTCGGCGATGTCCGCGTTCTTCTTCTGCGGCATGATCGACGAACCGGTGGCGAACGCGTCGTCCAGCTCCACCCAGCCGAACTCGTGCGACGTCCAGAGCACCACCTCCTCGCCGAGGCGGGACAGGTGCACGCCGATCATCGCGGTGACGAAGAGGAACTCGGCGACGAAGTCCCGGTCGGCGACCGCGTCCATCGAGTTGGCGAAGGACGTGCGGAAGCCCAGCTCCTTGGAGACCGCCACCGGATCCAGCGGCAGGCCCGAGCCGGCGAGCGCGCCCGCGCCGAGCGGGCTGATCGCCGCCCGGTGGTCCCAGTCGCGCAGCCGCTCCAGGTCGCGCAGCAGCGGCTGCACGTGGGCGAGCAGCCAGTGCCCGAAGGTGACCGGCTGGGCGTGCTGGAGGTGGGTCATGCCGGGGGCGGCGGTGTCCACGTGCCGCCCGGCCTGCTCGACCAGCGCCTCGGCCAGCTCGACCAGGCGGGCGGCCACGCCCCGGGCGTGATCGCGCAGGTAGAGCCGCAGGTCGGTGGCGACCTGGTCGTTGCGGGACCGGCCGGCGCGCAGCTTGCCGCCGAGGCTGCCGAGCCGCTCCAGCAGGCCGCGCTCCAAGGCGGTGTGCACGTCCTCGTCGTCGACGGTCGGGCGGAACGCCCCGGAGGCGCAGGCGGCCTCCAGGTCGTCCAGCGCGGCCAGCATCCTGCCCAGTTCCTCGGGGTCGAGCAGGCCGGCGCCGGCCAGGACCCGGGCGTGCGCCCGGGAGCCGGCGATGTCGTACGGGGCGAGGCGCCAGTCGAACTGGACGCTCACCGACAGCCGCGCGAGCGCCTCGGAGGGGCCGCCGGCGAACCGGCCTCCCCAGAGGCTCGTCCGGTTGGTGGCGGCGCTGTTCTCGGTCAGGCTCTTGTCGTCCACCCCACCCATCATTGCAGTGCTCACCTTCCGCTCCCGACTGCGGGGCTCACTCGCTGCGCTCGTTCACTCCTCGCGGTCGCGCTCACGATCAGGCGCCACCCAGCCGGGCGTCCCGCGCGGCGGCCATCCGGCTGGGCAGGCCCCACAGCTGCACGAAGCCCTTCGCGAGGGACTGGTCGAAGGTGTCGCCGGTGTCGTAGGTGGCCATGCCGAAGTCGTACAGGCTGGCCTCGGAGCGCCGGCCGGTGACGGTGGCCCGGCCGCCGTGCAGGGTGAGCCGCACCTCGCCGGAGACGTGCTGCTGGGCGTCGTCGATGAACGCGTCGAGGGCGTTCTTCAGCGGCGAGAACCAGAGGCCGTCGTAGACCAGCTCGCCCCAGCGCTGGTCGACGCCGCGCTTGAACCGGGCCAGGTCCCGCTCGACGGTGACGTTCTCCAGCTCCTGGTGGGCGGTGATCAGGGCGATCGCGCCGGGCGCCTCGTACACCTCGCGGCTCTTGATGCCGACCAGCCGGTCCTCGACCATGTCGAGCCGGCCGATGCCCTGGGCGCCGGCCCGCCGGTTGAGCTCCAGGATCGCCTGGTACGGGGTGACGGTCTCGCCGTCGATGGCGACCGGCACGCCGGCGTCGAAGGTGATGACGACCTCGTCGGCGTCCCGCGGCTCGCTGGGGTCGGAGGTGTAGGAGTAGAGGTCCTCGATCGGGCCGTTCCAGATGTCCTCCAGGAAGCCGGTCTCGACCGCGCGGCCCCACAGGTTCTGGTCGATGGAGTACGGCGACTTGGCCGACACGTCGATCGGCAGCCCCTTCTCCTCGGCGAAGGCGATCGCCTTGTCCCGGGTCCAGGCGAAGTCCCGGGCCGGGGCGATGATCTTCAGGTCGGGGGCGAGCGCACCGAGGCCGACCTCGAAGCGGACCTGGTCGTTGCCCTTGCCGGTGCAGCCGTGCGACACGATGGTGCCGCCGTGCTTCTTCGCCGCGGCCACCAGGTGCTTGACGATCAGCGGCCGGGACAGCGCGGAGACCAGCGGGTAGCGGTCCATGTAGAGGGCGTTGGCGCGAATCGCCGGCAGGCAGTACTCGGCGGCGAACTCGTCGCGCGCGTCGACCACCTCGGACTCGGCGGCGCCGCAGTCCAGCGCCCGCTGCCGGATGACGTTCATGTCCTCGCCGCCCTGGCCGACGTCGACCGCTACCGCGATCACCTCGGCGCCGGTCTGCTCGGCCAGGTACGGGATGGCGACGGAGGTGTCGAGACCCCCGGAGTACGCCAGGACGACCCGCTCGGTCATGGTGTGGTGCTCCCTTCAACGTTCTCTTCCCGGCGGGCCCACGCGGCGAGCTTGTCGCCCAACGCGGCGCCGCCGACGGCCTCGCGGGCCA
Organism: Micromonospora sp. NPDC047738; assembly: GCF_040642675.1. NCBI lineage: Bacteria > Bacillati > Actinomycetota > Actinomycetes > Micromonosporales > Micromonosporaceae > Micromonospora > Micromonospora sp. NPDC047738. The sequence continues at coordinate 123,188 of NZ_JBEYSO010000021.1, read as the reverse complement.
CGACGAGGATGGTGTCGTCGCCGGCGATGGTGCCGACGACCTCGGGCAGGCCCGCTCGGTCCAACGCGCTGGCCAGATAGTGGGCTGCGCCCGGCGGGGTGCGCAGCACGGCGATGTTGCCGCTGGAGTCGACCCCGTTGAGCAGCTCGCGCAGCAGCCGGACGAGCCGGGCCGGGGCGGCCTCGGCCTCGCGCAGCGGCCGGTGGCCGTCCTCCGGGATCAGGTAGACGCCCCGCCCGTCGCCGCCGCGCGCGGTGACCGCCCCCAACTCCTTGAGGTCCCGGGAGAGGGTGGCCTGGGTGACCTGGATGCCGTCGCCGGCGAGCAGGTCGGCCAGCTCGGTCTGCGAGTGGATGGCCCGGTCGCGGATCAGCTCGACGATGCGGGCGTGCCGGGCGGCGCGGGTCAGCGGGGCGGTCATGGGGTTGATGCCTCCAGGAGAAACGTCAGCAGCGCCTTCTGGGCGTGCAGGCGATTCTCCGCCTGGTCGAAGACGGCGCTGCGCGGCCCGTCGAGCACCTCGTCGGTGATCTCCTCGCCCCGGTGGGCGGGCAGGCAGTGCAGCACGATGACGTCGGCCGCGGCGTGGCCGAGCAGCGCGTCGTTGACCTGGTACGGCAGGAACGGGGTGGTCCGGTCGAGGCCGTCGGACTCCTGACCCATGGAGGTCCAGGTGTCGGTGGCGATCACGTCGGCGGCGCGGACCGCCTCGACCGGGTCGGTGAGCACGCGGACCGATCCGCCGGTGCCGGCGGCGATCTTCTCGGCCCGGGCGACCACCTCCGGGTCGGGCTGGAACCCGGCCGGCCCGGCGATCCGGACGTGCATCCCGGCGGTCGCCCCGGCCAGCAGATAGGAATGCGCCATGTTGTTCGCCGCGTCCCCGACGTACGCGAGGGTCCGTCCGGCGGTGGCGCCGAACCGCTCGCGGACGGTGAGCAGGTCGGCGAGGAGCTGGCAGGGGTGGTACGCGTCGGTGAGCGCGTTGACCACCGGCACGGTGGCGTGCGCGGCGACCTCGGCGATCCGGTCGTCGCCGTGGGTCCGCAGCACGATCGCGGCCACGTAGCGGGAGAGCACCCGACCGGCGTCGGCCAGGGTCTCGCCCCGCCCGAAGTGGGTGACCTGGGTGTCCACCACGAGCGGGTGCCCGCCCAGCTCGGCGATGCCCACGTCGAACGAGAACCGGGTGCGCAGGCTCTGCTTGTCGAAGAGCACCGCCACCGACCGCGGCCCGGCGAGGGGCTGGTGGCCGAAGCGGTCCGCCTTCATCCGGGCCGCGAGGTCGAGCACGGCCAACTGCTCGGCGGGCGAGAGGTCGTCGTCCCGCAGGAAGTGCCGGATCATGCGGGGACCTCCGTCGTGGTCGGGGCACCCTCGGCGGGGATCGCCGGGGCGGGCGCGGCGGCGTCGAGCGCGGCCGGGAGGGCGGCGAGGAAGGCGTCGACCTGTGCGGCGCTGAGGATCAGCGGCGGGGCGAGCCGGACCACGCCGGGCTGCACCGGGTTGACCAGGAAGCCGGCGTCGCGCAGCGCGGTCGCCACCGCGCCGGCCACCGGCTGGTCGAGCACGACGCCGAGCAGCAGGCCGGCGCCGCGTACCTCGGCGACGAGCGGGTGGCCGAGCGCCTCGATCCCCCGCCGTAGCCGCTCCCCGATCCGCTTGACGTGGTCGAGCAGCCCCTCGCTGGCGATCGTCGAGATCACCGCGAGGGCGGCCGCGCAGCTGACCGGGTTGCCGCCGAAGGTGGTGCCGTGGGAGCCGGGGCCGAGCAGCTCGGCGGCCCGGCCGAAGGCCAGGCAGGCGCCGATGGGCAGGCCCCCGCCGAGTCCCTTGGCGAGCGTGACCAGGTCCGGCTCGACGCCCTCGGCCTGGTGGGCGAACCAGTGCCCGGTGCGGCCGACGCCGGTCTGCACCTCGTCGAGCACCAGCAGGGCGCCGTGGGCGGCGGTGATCCGCCGCGCCTCGGCCAGGTAGCCGGGCGGCGGGACGACGACGCCGTTCTCGCCCTGGATCGGCTCGATGATCACCATGGCGGTGGCGTCGGTGACGGCGGCCGCCAGGGCCGCGGCGTCGCCGTACGGCACGTGGGTGACGTCACCGGGAAGCGGGCGGAAGGGGTCGGCCTTGGCCGGCTGGCCGGTGAGCGCCAGGGCGCCCATGGTCCGGCCGTGGAAGCCGCCCTGGGTGGCGACCACGTGGCTGCGCCCGGTGAGCCGGGAGAGCTTGAACGCGGCCTCGTTCGCCTCGGCGCCGGAGTTGGCGAAGAACACCCGCCCGGGCCGGCCGGCGAGGGCCAGCAGCAGCTCGGCGAGGGCGACCGGCGGCTCGGCGACGAACAGGTTGGAGACGTGCCCGAGGGTGGCGACCTGCTTGGACACGGCGGCCACCACTGCCGGGTGGGCGTGGCCGAGGGCGTTGACCGCGATGCCGCCGAGCAGGTCGACGTACTCCCGGCCGGCTTCGTCGACCACGACCGCGCCGGAGCCGGAGACGAGCGCGAGCGGCGGGGTGCCGTAGTTGTCCATCATGGCCGCGCCCCAGCGCTCCACCAGCGTGCTCATCCGACCTTGCCTTCCTTGTTCGCGACTGCGGGGCTCGCGGGCTCGCTCCTCGCGCTCACCGGGCTCCCCTTTCGTTCGCGACTGCGGGGCTCGCAAGCTCACTCCTCGCGCTCACGACCATCGTGCCGAAACCTTCTGAGGTGAAGACCTCGAGCAGCGTGGAGTGGGCGACCCGGCCGTCGACGACGTGCGCGGCGGGCACTCCGCCGCCCACCGCCCGCAGGCAGGCCTCCATCTTCGGGACCATTCCCGATTCCAGGGACGGCAGCAGCTTCGCCAGCTCGTCGGTGCTGATCTCGCTGACCAGGCTGGACGTGTCCGGCCAGTCGGCGTAGAGGCCGGCGACGTCGGTGAGGACCACCAGCTTGCGGGCGTCCAGGGCGACCGCCAGCGCGGCAGCGGCGGTGTCGGCGTTGAGGTTGTGCAGCACACCGTCGGCGTCCGGCGCGACCGTGGAGATCACCGGGATCCGGCCGGCGGCGATGAGGTCGGCGACCGCCGACACGTCCACCGACTCCACGTCGCCGACCTGGCCGACGTCGACCGGCTCCCCGTCCACGTACGCCGGGCGGCGCACCGCGGTGAACAGCCCGGCGTCCTCGCCGGAGAGGCCGACCGCGAACGGGCCGTGCGCGTTGATCAGGCCGACCAGCTCCCGGCCGACCTGCCCCACGAGGACCATCCGCACGACGTCCATCGCCTCGGGGGTGGTGACCCGCAGGCCGCCCTTGAACTCGCTGGCGATGCCGAGCCGGCCGAGCATGGCGGAGATCTGCGGCCCGCCGCCGTGCACGACGACCGGCTTGAGGCCGGCGTACCGGAGGAAGACCATGTCGGCGGCGAAGGCACGCTGCAACTCGGGGTCGACCATGGCGTTGCCGCCGTACTTGACCACGACGGTGGCACCGGAGAAGCGGGCCAGCCAGGGCAGGGCCTCGATCAGCGTCTCGGCCTTGCCCTGGGCCCGGGTGAGGTCCGCGGTGAGGCTCACTGCGCCGGCCTTTCGTTCGCGACTGCGGGACTCCGCTCCGCTGCGTTCCTCGCGCTCACGTCGAGTACGCCGAGTTCTCGTGCACGTACGCGTGCGACAGGTCGTTGGTCCAGATCGTCGCGGCGGCCTCGCCCGCGTGCAGGTCGATCCGGATGGTGACGTCCCGGCCGGTGAGGTCCACCTTGGCGCGATCCTCGGCGGCCGCACCGCTCCGGCACACCCACACCCCGTTGACCGCGACGTCCACCCCGTCCGGCTCGAAGACGGCGGCGGTGGTGCCGACCGCGGCGAGGATCCGGCCCCAGTTCGGGTCGTTGCCGAACAGCGCGGTCTTGACCAGGTTGTTCCGGGCCACCGAGCGGCCGACCTCGACCGCGTCCTCCTCGGTGGCGGCGCCGACCACGTCGATGGCGATCTGCTTGGTGGCGCCCTCGGCGTCGGCGATGAGCTGCTGGGCCAGGTCGTGGCAGGCGGCGGTGACCGCGGCGGTCAGCTCCGCCTCGGTGGGCGCGATCCCGGACGCACCGCTGGCCAGCAGCAGCACCGTGTCGTTGGTGCTCATGCAGCCGTCCGAGTCGATCCGGTCGAAGGTGACCCGGGTGGCGGCCCGCAGCGCGGCGTCGAGGGTCTCCGGCCCGGCCACCGCGTCGGTGGTGAGCACGCAGAGCATGGTGGCCATCGCCGGGGCGAGCATGCCGGCGCCCTTTGCCATGCCGCCGACGGTCCAGCCGCTGCCGCCGGCCACGGTGGTCTTGGGCCGGGTGTCGGTCGTCATGATCGCCTCGGCGGCCGGCTGGCCGCCCTCGCGGGACAGCCCGCGGACCGCGGCGCGGACGCCGGGCAGGAGTTTGTCCATCGGGAGCCGCTCACCGATCAGGCCGGTCGAGCAGACGGCGACCTCACCGGCGCCGAGCATCAGCCGGGGGCTGCTGGCGGTGAGCACGGTGGCGGTGTGCTCGGCGGTGGCGTGGGTGTCCTGGAAGCCGGCCGGGCCGGTGCAGGCGTTCGCCCCGCCGGAGTTGAGGACCACGGCGCGGACCACGCCGCCCCGGACGACCTGCTGGGTCCAGAGCACGGGGGCGGCCTTGACCCGGTTGGCGGTGAAGACGGCGGCCACCCCGGCGTCGGGGCCGTCGTTGAGGACCAGGGCGACGTCGCCGGCGCCGCTGGCCTTGAGGCCGGCGGCGACACCGGCGGCCCGAAAGCCCCGGGGGGTGGTGACGGTCATGCCGCGCCTCCGCTCCGCGCAGGCGCGGCATGACGCCGCGCCGGGCTGTGCGTGCTGATTCGCTCGCTACGCTCGCTCATGGGGCTACTCCGAAGACGGGGAGTCCGGTGGTCTCGGGGAGGCCGAGCATCAGGTTGGCGTTCTGCACGGCCTGGCCGGCCGCGCCCTTGCCCAGGTTGTCGATGGCGCTGACCACGATCACCCGGCCGGAGTCGACATCGACGGTGGCCTGGAGGTGGCACGAGTTCGAGCCGGCGGTGGCGGCGGTGTGCGGCCACGCCCCCTCGGGCAGCACGTGCACGAAGGGCGCGCCCGCGTACGCCCGCGCCAGCACCGCGCGCGGGTCGGCGTCGCCGGTGGGGACGGCGGTGACCGTGGCGAGGATGCCCCGGGGCATGGGGGCGAGCACCGGGGTAAAGGAGAGGCCGGTCGCCCCGGTGGCCTGCTTGATCTCCGGCACGTGCTGGTGGGCGCCGACCTTGTAGGGCGACAGGTCGCCCATCACCTCGCTGCCGAGCAGGTGGGCCTTGGCGGCCCGGCCGGCGCCGGAGGTGCCGGAGGCGGCGACCACCACCACGTCGGCGGGGTGGACCGCGCCGGCGGCGATCAGCGGGGCGAGGGCGAGGGTGGTGGCCACCGCGTAGCAGCCGGTGCTGGCCACCCGGGTCGCCGCGGCGATCACGGCCCGCTGGCCGGGCAGCTCCGGCAGCCCGTAGGTCCAGGCCCCGGCGTGCGGGCCGCCGTAGTAGCGGGACCAGGCGTCCGCGTCACGCAGCCGGTGGTCAGCGCCGAGGTCGACCACCTTGACGGTGGCGGGGAGCGCCGCGGCGAGGGCCGCCGACTGGCCGTGCGGCAGGGCCAGGAAGACCAGGTCCGCGTCGGCCAGGGTGGCCGGCTCGGTCGCCCCGAACACCAGGTCCAGCCCGGCGAGCTGCGGGTGTATGGCGGCGACGGGCCGGCCGGCCTGCGAGTGGGCGGTGGCCGCGACGAGGTCGAGCTCAGGGTGCCCGGCGAGCAGACGCAGCAGCTCACCACCGGCGTACCCACTCGCCCCGGCGACCGCGACCCGGATACCCATACTCACCTCCGCATGACTATGCATAGCAGGCTAGCAGGATCGGCGCTGCGCTGCAAGTTCATACAGACGACTGCATGAACCTGCCGTCAGGCCCGCGGCGGCACGTCGGGGGGCGCCGCCTCCCTCGGGTACAGCCGCCAGGAGATCACGTTGGCGGTGGCGACGCCGACCAGCACCAGGGCCGCGGCCAGGGCCACCAGCAGGGGTGGCATCGCGTGCGCCACCGGGACTAGGACCGCGAGCAGCGCGAGCCCGATCAGCCGCGACCAGGAGACGCGACTGAAGGCGGCGTAGTCGAGCATCGACCGGCCGACCAGGAACAGCGCCGGGCCGCCGAGGATGACCAGGAACCGCGACGGCTTGGTCTCGCCGAAGGGTTCCGCGATGATCAGCCGGTCCCCCACGGCGCTGACCGCGACGCCGACCACCATGATCAGGTGCGCGTACGACGCGAGCTCACCGACATAGGCCGGGGCCCGGGACGACGCGAGGGCGGCAGGGAGCAACTCGCCTGCCCGGTAGTAGTAGATCTGCCAGAGCAGCACGGTGATCACGAACGCCACCAGCAGCGCGGCCGTCCGCTCGCGCTGGAAGCCGTACGGGCTGATCTGGATGCCGGAGGTCAGGATGGTTTCCCCGAAGGCGATGATGAGCACCTGCCGGTAGCGCTCCGTCAGGTGCTCCTCGGCGATCGGCTGACCGCGCAGTCCCGCGCGGCCGAGCCAGGGGGTCGGGAAGTCGAGCAGCCCGCCGACGTAGTCGATGAGGACCGCCACGGTCCACAGGACCAGCCGGACGTCGCCGTGGGCGAAGATCCCGGCGAGCCACGGGACCGCCGAGATGCACGCCCAGAAGAGGATCCGGATGCTGACCCCCCGCGCGTAGCCGTCCCCGCCGAACAGCACGAGCCAGAGATGCCGAAACACCTCGACGGCGACGTAGACCCCCGCGAAGACGGCCCCGTAAGCCTCGAACGCCGCCGGCAACGCGGCGCCCATCAACAGGGCGCCGAGCATGGTCACGATGACCATGACCTGGATCATCGGACGGGTGGGGTCGTACCGGTTGGCCGTCCAGGCCATCCGGTACCAGAGCCACCAGATGGCCAGGGTGAGCACCAGCGCCGAGTAGAAGCCGTGCCAGTCGAGCTGGTGGACCAGGCGGTCGGAGAGGCGGGTGAGGGCGAAGACCAGCACCACGTCGAAGAGCAGTTCGACGAAGCCCGCCCGCTGCGGGGGCTGGCGGCTCCCCGGCAGCTCAGCCGCCCCACCCCGCACGACCATACAGATCTGCCCTACTTTTCCCCTTTCGGGCAGTATTCCACGCCGTCGCGCAGCGAGCGTCAGGTCGAGGGATTCCGGGTGCGCCGGCGGGCGAGGCGGGCGGCCAGGGCCATCAGCAGCACCGCCTCCGTGACCAGGATGGCGACAGCCCACCCGGGGCCCACCCAGCCGGCCAGCGAGACGTACCAGTAGCGCACCAGCAACGTCAGCACCGTCACCGCGAACGCCAGGGAGGCGAGACCGTAGAGGGCGTACGCCACCCGGTCCCGGGGCCGGTAGCCACGGACCGCGCTCGGGCCCTGGCGCAGCAGCCGGCCGTAGAACCGGTAGCTGTCGGTCCGCAGGTCGCCGAGGTTCAGCGCGTGGCTGAGCATGTAGTAGCCGTCGAGCCGGAGAAAGGGCACCAGGTTGAGGGCGGCGGTCGCGGTGCCGAAGAGCAGCATCGTGCCGGCCAGGTCGTAGAGTGCCCCGGGCGTACCCCAGAGCCGGATGGCGGCGAACGGCACCAGCGCCAGCATGCTGACGAACACGCCGGCGAACGCGGTCGCCACCCGCCGGCGCGGGGTGAACAGCACGATGTCGTCGACCTTGCAGTACGGGGCCAGCAGCGGGAAGCGCCACATCACGCCGATCTCGGTGCCGCGCCCGCCGAAGTGCCGGCAGGTCAGCCCGTGGGCGCACTCGTGCAGGAAGACGATCACCCAGGTGATCACCACGGCGGCCAGGATCGCGGGGAGCGGGCGGTCGCCCCGGGCGACCACGTCGAGCAGCACCGGCAGGTGCAGCGCCACGTACCCGGCGACCGCCAGCACGACCAGCAGCGCCGGCAGCACGAACCACCAGGTGAACAGCGGTGCCAGCCGGGGCAGCAGCCGGTCGAAGAACCGGTCCGGGTCGTACAGCGGCCAACGGGCCGACAGCGGGCCGCGCCGGGTCTTGGCCGCGCCCTCGGCGGCCGCCGCGGTGAGCCGGGCGACGGCCTCCGGATCGGTGGCGCCGTCGAGCAGTTGCCGCTTGTGCAGCATGCCGAAGAGCTGCTGCCAGTTCTCCGGCCCGAGCCGCCGCCGGAACGCGGCGGCGTACTCGGTGGCCAGGTCGTCGAGCGTCCGGGTGCCGTCCATCCGGGACAGCAGGAAGTGCTCGCGCGGCCCGACCCGGTAGTACCAGCCGGTCTCCGGGTCCTTGACGTGGTGGACGAGCTTCTCCCCCCGCCACTGGCCCGGGCCGAGCACGATCCCGGCCCGCAGCCGGGGCCGGGTCCAGGTCGCGTCCACCGTGGTCATCGCGGACCGGCCGGAGCGACGTCGTCGAGGAGCGCGGTCCGCATCACGTACGACAGGTAGATCTCGTCGAGGATGCTCACGCCGAGCCGGTTGTTCGTCATGTGCAGGTACGAGCTGAGCAGGATGGGCAGCGCGACGTCGAGGTCGCGGACCGGGGTGGGTTCGCCGCCGCCGCGCTGGAACACCAGGTCACCCTGTTCGACGGCGGCGACGACCCGGTCCCGCAGCTGCCGGCAGTGCGCCGACCAGCGGCCCTCCACACCCCCGGGCCGGACGTCGGCCCCGTCCCGGGCGGCCGCGCGGATCTGCGCCAGGCGCCCGCGCAACGCGACGTCCATCCGCTGGTAGCTGGTGTCGAAGCTGGCGTGGTACTCGTCGCTCGGCTCGGAGTAGGAGACCTCCCAGAACCGGCGGTACTCGTCGAGGAAGTCGGCGATGCGCCGGTCGTCGGCGAGGAACACCGCGCACATCATCATGCTCAGCTGGGCGGAGAGCCCGAGCAGCACCGGACGGACGTGCACGTTGGTGGTGGCCAGCAGGTCCAGCACCACGTCGCTGGAGTGTTCGAAGTGCCACTCGGCGAGTTCGATCCCGGCCGGTCCGCCGTAGCGGCCGTACTCCCGCTCGTACGCGATGTGGTGGTAGCTGTTGTTCGCCCGCATCGGCATCACGCCGTCCGGCCCGTACTCCTCGTCCCACCGTTGCCGGCCGTACTCGGCGAGGAACATCTGCTTGTACAGGTCGCCAAGCCCCTCGCTGTCCACCTCGTAGAGGGCGGGACGGCGGCGTAGGAACGCCTCGATCGCCTCGTCCACCCGCGCCCGGACCACCGCCGGGTCGACGCCCGGCGCCGGCAGCACCCGCAGCCGCACGTGCGGCCCCTCCATCCAGTACTTGATGAAGAAGTACCGGCTGATCAGCCCCTCGGCCCGTAGCTCGTCCACCAGCGGGCGGACGCCCTCGACGAGCATCGGGTTGGCGTTGCTGGCGTAGAAGACGTGGACGCTGAGCCAGCCGTGCTCCACCGGGGAGGGGAAGTGGGTCATCGGTCCACCTTTCCGGCGCGGACGCCGTTGAGTTCCACCGTCAGTTCGGTGACGTGGCTGCCACCGGGGCCGCGGAGCACCTGCTCGTCGCGGTCCGGCAACATCTCGGTGAGCACCAGGCGGCTGCCCGCCCCCCGTCCGGTCGCCTCCAGCAACTGCAGGCAGAAGTGGCTGTCGAAGTCGACGTAGAGCGGCTTGTGGTCCGGCCGGCCGCCCGGCTGCGCCCCGGGCTGGCCGTCGTCACCGGCGGCCGGGGTGAGCCGGGTGCCCTCCGGCGTGGCGAAGACCCGCCGGGGCAGGCCGTTGTCGCGCCGCCACCGCTGCCAGCGCAGGAACCAGTCGGCGTCGCTCTGCTCCGGGGTACGCGCCGGCGGCAGGTGGTCCGGGTGCAGCTTCCACATCCGCCGTTGCAGCACCAGGTCGCCGTGCACGATGCGCGGGTACCCGGCGATGCCGCGACCGGGCAGCGGCACGGTGGTGCCGGCCCACAGGTCCGGCTGGGCCATGCCCAGGTAGGCGAAGGTGAGCAGCACCTGCTGCACCTCGGGCAGCGCCATCGGCAGCAGGAAGCCCAGGTAGACCGGGATGACCTCGGCGTCGAGCCGGCGCGAGCGCAGCAGCAGCCGGTCGGCGACCGGGTCGTGTTCGACGCTGAGGTCGTCCATGTGGATCTGCTCGCCGGCCGGCCGGAAGCTGATCTCCCCGGGGCAGACCAGCTCGTACGGGGTGACCGCCGGGTGCAGGTTCAGGTTGGTGGCGTCGTACCCGCCCTTCAGCTCGGCGAGCACCGCGCCCGGCGGCTGCAGCCGGGCCAGCTCGGCGCGGAGCGTGCCGGCGAGGTCCTGGTCGGCGAAGAGGTGGGCGAACCGGGAGAACAGCAGCGTCATGCCGGAGTAGATCCGGTTGACCACCACCCGGTGCCGGTCGCCCTGGTCGGCGAGCTGGAGGAAGAACGACCGGGGGTCGAGCGTGCCGAGCGTCTCCGGCACCATGGCGGCGACGTCCGCCATGAAGTCGTCGTCCAGCCGCAGCTCCTCGGCGCCGGCCGGCAACCGGTCGTACGCCTCGTTCACCCGCCGGGCCACCTCGATCCGGGCGTCGTCCAGCGCGGTGATCTCCTCCTGCCGGAACCAGTTCTCCTGCCGCACGTACGCGTTGTCGGCGTCGAACGCCCGGCGGCGCATCATCCGGCCGGAGTAGTGCTCGAAGAAGTCCTGCTGGAACTCGTGGGCGAAGGTGAGCAGGTCGTCGCAGCGGCCACCGGCCCCGTAGCGGGCCCGGAAGAAGCCCTTCGTGGCCAGCCGACGCGGCAGGTTGATGTCGAACACCGGCATGATCCGGGCCAGCGCCCGCAGGCCGGGCAGGACGTCCCGCTCCCAGCGGCCCCGGTCGGCCGTGACCGGCACCCGGGTGCGCAGGGTCGCATCCTCGTACACCAGGGTCCGGGGGGCCGGGACGTCGGCGCGGCCGAGATCCGCGTGGGCCGCGACCAGCTCCCGCCGGATGTCGGCGAGCACCCGGCGGCGGCCGGCCACGTCCTGGTCGGGATAGCCGGCGGCGAGCCGGTTGACGGTGCCGACCCGCTCGGCGAGCCGGTCCGCCCAGTCGCGGCCGATCTCCCGCAGTGCCCGCCGGTAGCCCTCGACCGGGTCGTCGGCGTGGATGTCCAGGTGCAGGTTCGGCACCACCAGCAGGCCCACCCGCAGCAGGTGGTGCAGGTACTGCGCGATCTCCGCGGCGGGGCGGTCGGCGGTGGCCAGTTCGGCGACCAGGTCGGCCATCCGCCGGGCCCGGCCGCCGTCGAGCGCGGCCAGGATGTCGTGCAGCACCCGGCCGGTGGGCAGCACGAACAGCGACTCGTGGATCGACTCCAGGGTGATCGCGGCCTCGCCGTCCTCCGAACTGGTCCGCCGCCGGCGCAGGTAACGCAGCCGGCCACGCTCGATGCGCCAGCCGGTGGTGAGGGCGACCGGCAGGTCCGCTCGCAGCCCCTCGTCGGCGAGCACGATGGCCGACAACCGGCCCAGCGCGGCCAGGTTCAGCCGGGCCACGCCCCGCTTCGTCTCCTCGCTCCGCTCGATCATCGGCACGGCGTCGAGCAGCGCGCCGGCGCCCGAGCCGAAGGTGCCGACGTTGACCGTGGTCAGCCGGCTGAACGGGCTGGTCTTGGCGGTGGTGCGCAGCGCGTACTCCAGCAGCGACCGTTCCACCCGCCGGGCCCGCTTGCCGAGCCGGCCCGGTCCGGCGAGGTACGCGGGCAGGTACTGGTCCAGCGAGGGGGACGCGAGCAGGATGCCGCCGCGCAGGTCGGGATCCTCGGCCAGCTCGTGCAGCACGGCCCGGCGTTCCGCCAGCTCACCGTCCAGCAGCGCCGCGCCGTCGGCCAACTCCCGCCGGTACGCGGCGAAGGTCTCCAGCCAGCCGACCAGCATCCGGTGCGTGTCCCCGCCGAGCGGACCGGCCGGCCAGGCCCCGGGGTCGGCGGGAGCGGGCCGGCGGAGGTTCCAGACGTCCCGGCGCAGCCGGATCAGCCGCCGCCGCAGCTGGTCGTCGTCCAGGTTGCGGGCCACCGCCTCCTGCAGCGCGTCGGCCAGCGGCGGCCCGGTCGCCCGCAGCCGGTCCTCCAGGTCCAGGACGCGGCGGGCCCAGGCGGCGCTGCGGTCGAAGGCGAGCCGGTCGGCGACCTCCAGCGGCAGGCCGGCGGTGCGGAGCATGAACACCTCCGGCATCCGCCAGGACAGCTCGGTGACCGCTGGCGCGGGCAGGGAAACGGTCACGGGTCTCTCCTTCGTCGACGTCTTCGCGAGGCGGGTGGTCACAGCCGGTACATCAGGTCGGCGGTGGCGTCCGGATGCCGCCCGAGCAGCAGGAACAACACGGTCCGTTCGTCGGTCCCGGTCAGGCCGAGGGCCTCGTCCATGGCGACGTTGTCGAAGCCCAGCACCGCGCCGCAGCCCAGGCGCTGGGCCGTGGCCGCGCAGTACGCCCGCTGGGCGACGGCGCCGATCTCGGCGTTGAGGATGCGGTAGCCGCGCGGGCCGACGGCGTCGAGCACCGCGTCCAGCCGGCCGGCGATCGCCAGCACCGCCCCGACCTGCCCCATCGTGTAGTTGGTGAGGAAGTACTGCTGCTGCAGGAAGGCGGACATCCCACCGTCGGGCTCGGGCGCGGCGGGCAGCAGCACGTGCCGCCGGGAGCAGTAGGCGTAGGTACCGGCGTCGAGGCCATCGACGTGGTTCGCGAAGACCCAGAGGCGGGTGAGGGCCGGCGCGTCCGCGGGCAGCCCGGCGTCGGCCGGGTGGTGCCGGCCCGCGGTGGCGAAGGCGAGGGTGGTGCCGAGTTCGGCAGCGGTCAGCTCGGGCGGCCGGCGGAACCGGCCGAAGCTGCTGGACCGGGTAGCCAGCACCGTCGACAGGGGACGCGCCAGCCGGGCCAGCTCCGGCGCGGGCAGGGCCCGCGGTTCGCCGGGCAGTTCGCGGGGCGCGGCGTCCGCCAGGGCGTCCGGGGCCGGGGTGGCCGGGGCCGCCGCCGCCCGGTGCACCTCGGTCACGGCCGGGAACTCCCGCAACCGGCGGGACCGCTCGAACGCCGGGTACCGGACCCGGGGCTGCGCCGGCCGCTCCCCGGTGGGTCCGCTTCCGCCCTCACGACCGCCGTCGGGGGCGGTGTCGGCGCCGGCGTCCGGGGCAGCGCCGGCCCAGTTCAGGGGTACGACCGCGAAGGCGCTCTCCCGGTCGCTGTCGAAGCCGAGCAGCCGGTCCACCGGCGCCGGATCGAAGCCGAGCAGCCGGGGCAGCGGCACGCCGAGCCCGCGCGCGAGCAGGTCCCAGGAGCCCAGCAGGGCACCGAGGTCCTGGGTGACCACGTGGTAGCAGAAGCTGTTGTACTTGAATGAGTTCTTCCAGAACCGGATGCTCGCCACCAGGAAGCTGTCCACACCGCCCGCCGGATCGCCGACGGCGGCGCGGACCGTGCCGCTGACGTCGCCGAGCAGCAGCCGCTCCAGCACGTGCTGGCCGGTGCCGTAGTGGTAGACCCCCGGCAGCAGCGGCGCGGAGGGCCCGGCGACCAGGAAGAGCTCCACCGGGTACATGCCCCCGCCGGAGGCGGTGCCCCGCCCCCAGACGGCGTGCTCGAAGTGCGCCCGCTTGGCCAGGTCCTGGTTCCAGTTCACGGTCAGCCGCCGGTCGAGCACCCCGTACGACAGGCGCAGCAGCGTGGCCAGGCGGTCCAGCGTCCAGCCCCCGGGCGGCGGCAGGTGCTCCCCGGTGAACAGGTCGCGCAGGGTGGGCAGGTCGGGCAGCGCCACCGGCAGCGGCACCCGGGGGGCGTCGGGGTAGCTGGTGTGCCGGGAGGGCTGGTCGGCCCAGTCCACCTCGTAGTTGAGCGGTTCCATCGGGACCCGGGCCCGGCGGAACACCGCCTGCGCGTACTCCCGGACGACCTCGAGGGCCTCCTGCTGCATGTCGGTGCTCCTACGGGAAGGGGTGCGGGTGGGGGTTGCGGCCGGTGGCACCGAGCCGGTCGGGTCCGTGCGTGCCCCGGGCCAGGTGGCGCTCCAGCCGGTCGCTCCAGAGCACCCGCTGCCGCTGCCAACCGAAGTCGATGGGGACCAGGGCGGGCGCCACCACGGCCATCGTGTGCACCCCGGCGACCTCCTGCTCCGGGCAGGTCTGGTCGACCGCGACGACGTCGCCGCCGAGCCCGGCGATCAGCCCGGTGAGGTACTCCATGTCGGCCCGCAGGTCGTCGTGGTTCGGCCGGGCCGCCAGCCAGTCGCCGTACAGCTCGCTCATCGACCGCAGTGGCGGGTCGTCGAAGAGGAACGCGGCGTGGCGGGTCATCTCCGGCAGCCCGTAGAGCAGGGCGTGGTGGCTCAGCTCGGTGACCTTGGTGTAGTCCCGGGTCATCTCGCGCAGCTCCGGCTCGCTGGCGGCGACCCGTTCGTCGAAGCCGGGCACGTAGGAGGCGGTCTCGCAGACCGCGGCGCGGACCGCGTCGTCCGGGTCGAGGCTGGCGCCGGCGGCGAAGCAGAGCTGACCGAGCCCGTCGCCGCGCTTGACCGCGACCGCGGTGACCACCGGGACGGGCAGGTCCGCGCGGGTGTCGAAGAGCCGGATGTCGTAGCCGAGCAGGTCCACCCGGTCGAGCATGAAGTGCACCCGCTCGTCCCGGCAGGTGCTCGGGTCGATCTCGGCCAGCCGGGCCGAGCCGTACCAGGCGAGCAGGAAGGCGTCCCGTTCGATGAGTTCGAGCATGCCGTGCAGCAGCGCCTCCTCGGGGCAGCTGCCGCTGGCGCAGCCGTTGGAGCACTCCTGGACGAACTTGCGGTGGTCGGTGCGGCGGTCCAGGTAGTAGACGAGCTGCTCGGGCACGAGCCGGGGGGTGCGGTCGCGCAGCGAGTAACCCCAGACCCAGGGCATCGGCGCATCCGGCGAGTACGGGGCGTAGTAGAGCCCATGCCCGTGGTAGAACGCCGGGTGATAGCCCAGACCGCCCGGGTCGAGGGCGTCCGGGGCCAGGTTGGCGTAGCTGTCGACGACCGTGGTCCGCCGCGCCCGGGGGAACTGGCCGGCATACCGCTCCAGCCCCTCCAGCAGGGCGTACGTCTCGCTGCTGCCGTAGCTGTTGGCGTGCCCGCTCCACCACATCTCGTGCAGGTCGTAGCGGCTGCGGATCCGGAAGTAGCCGGTCACCGGCGCGGTGGCGGTGGCGTTGTACGCGCGCAGGGCGCTGCCGCCCAGCGCCCCGGCGACCGGGTTCGCCAGCGCGGCGACCGGGAGGTCCAGCTCGCCGGCCGACCGCAGCCGGTACGCGGACGGGTCCGGCTTGGGCCGGCTGGTGAGCGGGATGACCGCGGCTTCCGCGGTGTCCGGGCGGACGGTCGCGCAGGCCGGGCACTCGGAGTCGGCCAGCACCTCGACGACGGTGGTCTCCAGGGTGTCCATCCGCAGCTGCCGCAGGCGTCCGACGCCGGGCCGGTCGCCCTGGGGGCGGCAGGCGTCCAGCAGGAGCTGCCACAGCGCGTCGACCGCGAACGGCGTCAGGTGGGGCAGCGGGGCCACGGTGCCGACCCGGGCCTGGTGCTCCAGGGCGTGCCGTTCGTCGCGAACCCGGATGGCCTGCCAGCGCCGCTGCACGCAGAGCGGGCACGGGCCGGGCTGGGCGCCCGCCGCGTCGTCGGTGTCCGTCCAGCGTGGCCCGACCAGCGCGGTCGCGCCGTGCAGCCAGATCGGCACCACGTCGCCGGTCAGGCCCTCGCCGCCGTCGGCGTAGGCGTCGGTCAGGCCGAGGGCGGCGATCCGCACGGTGATCCCGTCGAGTGCGGCGGGGCGGGCGGGCTGCCGCGCCTGGTCCTGGCGTCGCTCGTGGAACGCCTCGCCGAGCTGCTTGAGGCTGCTGTCCCACCCGGTGGAGGTGGTCCGGACATCGACGATCATGCGGTTCACCTGTCTACGGTCGCGACCTGTGCTGATGAGATTGGGACCGGCGCCCCGCCGACGTGGCCCGCCGGCGGGGGCGGTTACGGCGCTGGGCTGGGTCAGCCGCCGCCGCATCCGGTGCTGGTGCTGCTGCTGCAGCAGCTGGACGTGCTGCAACTGCAGCAGCTGGAGCAGGAACAGCTGGAGCTGGACCAGTCCATGACCATCGCGTCGATGGCGTCGACGTCCTCGATCTCGAACGTCTCCGTCTCCAGCGCGCGTAGTTCCTCAGTCAGTTCCGGCATTTTCCTTCCACCTCCCCTCGGTCGATCAGGGCCGCGGTGCCGGCCGGACGTCCGGAGCGACCGGCGGCGCCGTGGCTCAGCTGGTGCTGCTGCAACTCGACGAGGTGCAGCTGCAACAACTGGACGTGCTGCAGCTGGAGCAGCTGGACGTGCTCGTGCTGCTGCTGCAGATGTCCATCAGGTCGGCGGACAGCTCAGCGATGTCCTCGACCTCGAACGTCTCGGTCTGCAGGTCGCGCAGCTCGCTGCGGACCGAGTCGGGCAGTAGGCCGGATGTCGGGGGTTGTGTCGGCACGGGCCTCTCCTTGAGCCGCGGTGGCGCCAGTCGTCGGTGGGTCCGCGTCGCACCACCACGGTGGATCCAGCGGAGGCACGCAGGGCTACTCGCCGGCCGGGCCGGCGGCGGATGGTGCGTCGTTCGTGCGGCGTCCCACCGGGGACTGGAAGTCGTCAGCGTCGGGGGCAACCCCGTTCACCCGGTCAGCCGCAGCTGCTGGTGCTGGTGCTGGTGCTGCAGCAGCTCGAGGTGCTGCAGCTGCAGCAGCTGGAGCAGGAGCAGCTGGAGCTGGTCGCAGCGAGCGCCTCGCCGCCGTCCTCGACCTCCTCGATCTCGAAGGTCTCGGTCTCCAGCTCGCGGAGCTCGTCGTTCAGGGTGATCGGCATCTTTTCCACCTCCTTCCATGGTGCGTGCCTCGCCGAAACCACTGACGTGGTGGTTCAGTCGGCCGCCGGGGCGGACCGGCGCAGCAGGACGACCCCACTGCGGAAGGCCCCGGTGGCCCGGACGTCCCGGGTGGTCGTCTCGACCAGCAGGGCGCTCATTCCCTGCTCGTCCAGCGCGGCCAGCACGGCCGCCCGGTCGGTCGCCGGTCCGGCCGGGCCGGCGGGGGTGGCGCCGGCCGTGAGCGCGGCCGGGTCGAAGTCACGCAGCACCGGGTCGCCGAGGTCGGCGACGGCGTCCTCGAAGTGCCGCACCTGAACACGCCCGACCGCGTCCCGGACGGCGGCCAGCCGGGTGGCGACCGGGTCGAACCCGCCGGCCAGCGCCCAGTCCCGGTCACCGCCGCCCGGCGGCTCGGCGACGGCGAGCACGGCGTACGCCGGGTCGGCCCCGGCCAGCGCCAACACCGACAGCCGGCGGCCGAACCGGTGGGCGGCCTTGACCACGAAGGCGGTGTCGTCGTCGCCGACCAGGTCCTCCTCGTTCACCACGCGCGGCCCGCCCCGGCCGCGCAGCGCGGCGGTCAGCGCCCGGTAGGCCAGCGCGTCGGCCAGCCCCTGGTCGATGACCTCGTCGAGGGTCCCGGCGGCGGCCGCGCCGGCCACCGTCGGCTCGGCCCAGCCCTCGGCGTTGAACGCGGAGGTGGGCAGCGCCAGCGCGGCGGGCACCCACACGGACTCCGCCCGGCCCAGCACGACGGCCGGCAGCCAGCGGACCGGCCGGTCTTCGGGCGGCACGGCGGTCGCCGTCGCCAGGTCCGTCCAGGGCACCGGGTGCTCGCCCCGCTCGCGCAGCTCGGCCGCGGAGGCGGTGACCGCCGCGGCCGGGTCCGCGTACCGGGCGGCGTGGTCGCGGACCGCTGCCCGGTAGGCGGCCAGCCGGGCGCCCATCACGGTGTGCACGTCGAAGGCGCTCACCTCGCGCGAGCCACGCCGGCCGGGCAGCCGCAGGCGGGCCGTCTTCAGCGGGGCCTGCTCCAGCGGGTCGTCGACGAACCGGGTGAAGACCCCGGCGTTCGGCGAGACCAGCGCCTCGGCCCGCTGGTAGGTCTCGTCGTCGGAGCCGGCCGGCGGCTCCGGCGCGGTCACCTCGACGTCCCGGCAGACCGGGCACCCGGGGTGCGGCAGCACCCGCTCCCGGCTGGACTCCAGGGTGGCCGCGTCGAGCAGCAGCACTCCGCCGGCGGTGTCCGGGGCGACCGCGCCGGTGAGGGCCCGGAACAGTTCGAAGGCGGCGGCGTTGCCGAGCATCCGCGCGGTCACCTCGGGCAGCGCCGCCGCTGCGGCCGGGTCGCCGACGGCGAGCTGTCGCCAGAACTCCGCGGCGGCCGCCGGGTCGTCGCCGGCCGCGAGCCGGAGCTGAGCGCAGTGCCAGCAGGGGGCCTGTCCCGCCCCGACAGTCGGCCCGACCACCGCCCGCCGGTCGTCCCAGATCACCGGTACGAGCAGCGGACCGTCCCGGTGAGCGGCGCGGGCCAGCTCGGCCAGGCGGGCCAGGCCGGCGGGACCGGTGCAGCAGAGCACCGCGTCGACCGCCCGCGGGTCGGGGCCCCCGGTGGGGAACCTGACCTCCGCCGGCAGGCCGTCGGCGCGCAGCTCGGCCAGCTCGGGGCGTAGCGCCTCGGCGTACCGGGCCGGGTCGTCGTCCGGGTGGAGGTCCAGCCGCACGCACCCGTTGCGGAGCAGGCCACTCGCCGCGGCGAACAACGTCTCTCCCTCGCCGCACAACGCCACCCGGGCGGCGTGGAAACGCTGGAACCGGCCGGTGGGGTCGTCCGCGAAGTGGTCGATGAACTCGATCTGGGCGGCGAAGCGGCGGGCGACCGGCTCGGACAGCTCGCTGCGGTCCCCCGCGTCCTTGGCGAACCCTCGCGAGATCAGGGCGCGGACCAGGGTGAGCACGGTCTGCCGCTGCCCCTGGTCGAGGGCGGCGGTGAGCTGCCCGAGCGTGTGTTCGCCGGTCAGGTAGGGACTCAGCGACGTCAACCACCGGAAGGCCGACTTGCCCTTGATCAGGAATGCGCTGTCCGGCCCGCGCAGGTAGGCGCCGGCCGGAGCGTCCAGGAAGACCACGTCGTGCCGCAGCTTGGGACGCATTTCCAGGCTTGTTCCACCGTCCGACGGCTGGTTCATGCGCCCCCCATGACAACTCCTGTGGCGGTCTCGAAAGTGCCTTCATGCTGCCCAAGATCAAGTATTAAGTCAACAGAATGTTTCGGGCCAGGCAGTGGCGGAAGTAAATTGAGGGGCAGTGAGCTGCGGCTAAGACAAAAACGCCGCACCGCCGCCCCGGGCGACCTTCCGGAGCGGATCAACCTCCGCTAGTCTGTGGGCGCCGCCTACGCCGCCGCAGGTCAGAGGGCCTTTCATGACGGCATGCTGACCGCTGGCGACGGCGGGTTACGACGGCGCGACCGCGGGCCAAATCGGTCGCCACCGACCCAGTCCGCCCGAAACGAACAGTTAATTGATGTCACCCAATTAACCCTGTGGTGCGGTAGGGAATTCGAGGGACTGCGGATGAACGCAAAGGAAATTCAGGTCGAGCGGCGCTTTGCTCGGCATCGTGCGATTGCGGTGCCACGTTGAGGAATGACCGTTTTGCCATTGAACTTCATGAGGTGACCAAGCGTTATCCCGGCGGGGTCACCGCAGTCGACGGCCTTGACCTGCGGGTGCGCGAGGGCGAGGTCCTCGGCTTCCTGGGCCCCAACGGGGCCGGCAAGACCACCACGATGCGCATGCTGGTCGGGCTCGTCCGGCCGACCAGCGGCGCGATCCGGGTCCTCGGCCGATCGCCCGGCACGCCGCAGCAGCTGGCCAAGGTGGGTGCGCTCATCGAGTCGCCGGCCTTCTACCCCCACCTGTCCGGCCGGGACAACCTACGGCTGGCCGCCCGGTACGCGGGCGTCCCGGACACCGCCGCCGACCGGGTGCTGGCCGAGGTCGGGCTGACCGAGCGGGCGGGCTCGAAGTTCCGGACCTACTCCCTCGGCATGAAGCAGCGCCTCGGCGTGGCCGCCGCCCTGCTCAAGGAACCGAGCCTGCTGATCCTCGACGAGCCCACCAACGGCCTCGACCCGGGCGGGGTGACCGACATCCGCGAGCTGCTCCGGGCACTCGGCCGGGGCGGGCGCACCGTGCTGCTGTCCAGCCACGTCCTCGGCGAGGTGGAGCAGATCTGCGACCGCATCGTGGTCATCGACCGCGGCCGGCTGATCGCCGACGGCACGCCCGACGAGCTGCGCGGGACGCTGGGCCAGGCGGTGCTGCTGATCGACGCCGACCCGATCGACGAGGCGGTGGCGTGCCTGCGCGCACACGACCGGGTCCGGGCGGTGGACCCGGTCGACGGGCAACTTCGGGTCACCACGGACCCGGCGCTCGCCGCGGCCCTCAACCGGCGGCTGGTCGAGGCCGGCATCGACGTGCGGGAACTGCGCCCGCTGCGCCACTCGCTGGAGGAGGCCTTCCTGGAACTGACCGCGCCTGAGCGGCACGCCCGCCAGGAGCAGACGATCTCGACGGGAGGCACCCGATGATGGCCTCGGTGCGGGCGGCCTGGTTCGCCGACCGGAAGCGGCCGGCGGTCTGGACGGTCACCGCGACCTGGGCGGCCCTCGCGCTCGCCTTCGGCATCGGTGTGCCGTACCTCGTGCACCTGGCGCTGGCCGGTGATCCGAAGGAGACCGACGCCGCCGAGTCCCTGCTGGCCACCGTCCTGCCGGGGCAGCTCGTGCCCACCGGGATCGGGCTGTTCCCGCTCTTCGGCGGCGCCATCGTGGTCATCCTCGGCGCGCTCGTGGTGGGCAACGAATACCGCTGGGGGACGTGGAACCTCCTCTTCACCCAGCGACCCCGGCGCGCGCAGGTGATGGCCGGGCACGCCGTCGTCCTGTGCGGCCTGACCCTGCTGATCGCCGTGCTCACCTTCGGCCTGCTGGCGGTGACCACCGGGTCGCTGGCGGCCGCCGAGGGGCGGGCCGCCGACTGGCCGACCGGCGCCGATCTCGCCGGCGCGGTGGCAGCCGCCTGGTTGATCTGCACCGCCCACGCCAGCGTGGGCTGGTTCCTGGCGATCGCGTTCCGCAGCGCCACCACCGCCATCGCGGTCGGTCTGATCTGGACGCTGGTCCTGGAGAACGCGATCAGCGGACTCGCCCTCGTGCTGAGCCCGCTGACGGCGGTGCAGAAGGTGCTGCTGGCACCGAGTTCCGGCGCGCTGGCCGGCGCGCTCGGCGCGCGGTCGCAGTTCGACGGGGGCACTCCCGGCGTGATCGAGTCCGCCGGCGCGCTGGTGCCGACCGTGGTGTTGCTGGGTTACGTGCTGGTGATGTTCGGCCTGGGCAGCTGGCTGGCGGCGCGCCGGGACGTCGGTTGACCGGGCGGAGGAGGATGCTGAGATGGACTTCCTGCTCGCCTTCGCGGTGACCGGCCTGGCGGCCTCCGGCGGCTGGATCGCCTGGGCCGCCGTCCGGAGCTGGTCCCGCATCCGCGACCGCCGGCACGAGTTGCGGCTGGCCCGCGCCCGGGCGGCGGCCGACATCCGCCGGGCCGAGCTGGCCGCGCAGGTTCGCGAGATCGAACTCGCCAACGAGACCTACCAGGACTTCGTCCGCCGCCATCCCGAGCGCTGAGCGACCGCACGCCCCGGGCCCAGGGCCGGTGTCGAAGCCCCTGGCCGTCCGGCGGCTCGACCGGGACTTTGACCAGGCCGTAGGTGGTGGCCGACGCGAACGCGTCGGCCACCACCGGTGATCGGACGAGCGGCCCCGGTCAGGCGCCGCGGAGCGTGGCGCCGAAGCGGCGCGCCGCCTCGGCCACCGCCGCGTCCCGGGTGGCCACCGCCTCCTCGACGGTGAGCGTCCGGTCCGGGGCCCGGAACGTCAGCTTGTACGCCAGCGACTTGCGGCCCGCGCCGAGCTGCTCGGAGGCGTACACGTCGAACAGCCGGACGCCCTCCAGCAGCTCGCCGGCCCCCTCGACGAGGGCCCGCTCGACCTCGGCCGCCGGCACCGAGTCGTCCACCACCAGCGCCACGTCGATCAGCGCGGGCGGGAAGGTGGAGATGGCCGGGCCGGCCACCATCGGCGCCGGAGGCAGCGCGTCCAGGTCCAGCTCCATGGCGCAGGTGCGGCGGGGCAGCTCCAGCGCCGCCACCACGGCCGGGTGCAGCTCACCGGCGTGCCCGACGACGGTGTCGTCCACCAGCAGCTCGGCGCAGCGGCCGGGGTGCCAGGGGGCGTACTCGGCGGACCGGACGGTGACCCGGTCGGCCGGGATGCCGGCGGCGTCGAGGACGGCCCGGCCGGCCGCCACGGCGTCCGCCCAGCCGGCCGCCCGGCCCGGGCCCCACCAGCCGGCCGGCTCGAGCTCGCCGGTGAGCGCCACGGCGACGTGCTGCGGCTGGTCCGGGACCACCGCGTCGGCGGCGGCGAACTCCTCGTCGGTGGGGCGCCGGTCCACGCCCATGGCCGGCGGGGTGCCGGCGCCGGGGCGCGGGTGGAATACGGTGCCGATCTCGTAGATCGCCAGGTCGCGCAGGCCCCGGCTCACGTTGCGCTTGAGGATGCCGAGCAGCGGGCCGAGCAGCGTGGTACGCAGCAGCGGCTGCTCCTCGGACAGCGGGTTCGCCACCCGTACCGCCCGGCGGCGCGGGTCGTCGGCGGGCAGGCCGAGCTGGTCGGCGAGTTCCCCGGCGACGAACGGATGGGCGAGCACCTCCACGTACCCGCGCTCGGCGAGCGACCGGGCGACCGCCCGGCGGCGCTGCTGGGGCCAGGTGAGGCCCCGGCCGGGCGGCGCGGTGGGCAGCACCGACGGCACCCGGTCGTACCCGTCGAGGCGGACCACCTCCTCGACCAGGTCGGCCGGGTCGGTGAGGTCGGGCCGCCAGCTCGGCGGGGTAACCGTGAGCACCTCGGCCCGCCCGGCGGCGGCCACCCCGACCTCGCCCGGGTCCTCGCCGAGCCGGTCGCCGCCCCGGGCGACCGTGCAGCCGACCTGCTCCAGCAGCTCGACCACCCGCTCCGCAGGGTAGGTCACACCGACCCGCCGCGACGCCAGGTCCGCCGGCAGGGTGACCGGGGTACGCGGCCGGACGTGGTCGATGTCCAGGATCTCCGCACCGACCGTGCCGCCCGCGTGCTCGGTGAGCAGCCGGACCGCCTTCTCCAGCGCGACCAGCGGCAGGGCCGGGTCAACGCCCCGCTCCCAGCGCTTCGCCGCCTCGCTGAACAGCTTGTGCCGGCGGGCGGTGCGGCCGACCATCGCCGGGTCCCAGTGCGCCGCCTCGAACAGCACGTCGGTGGTGGCGGCGACCACCTCGCTGGTCTCGCCACCCATCACGGCGGCGAGCGAGATCGGGACGCCGGCGCCCTCGGCCGCGTGGGCGTTGGGCAGCCCAGCGTCGCAGATCACCATGTCCTCGGCGGACAGGGTGCGGTCGACCCCGTCCAGGGTGGTCAGCTTCTCCCCCGGCTCGGCCCGGCGGACCACCAGCGGGCCGCGGATCCGGTCGGCGTCGAAGGCGTGCATCGGCTGGCCGAGTTCGAGCATCAGGTAGTTGGTGATGTCGACCGGCAGCGAGATGCTGCGGATGCCGGCGACGGTGAGCCGCTGCTGCATCCAGCCGGGTGTCTGCGCGGTCGGGTCGACGCCGCGGACCATCCGGGCGGCGAACCGGTCACAGCCGACGGTGTCCCGCACCTCGACCGGGTACGCCGGCTCGGCGGTGGCGCCGGGCGCCGGGACGTCGGCCGGGTCGCGGAACGGCACCCCGAGGGCGTGCGACAGCTCCCGGGCGATTCCCCGCACGCTCAGCGCGTATCCGCGGTCGGGGGTGATCTCCATCTCGACCACGACGTCGT
The DNA here is from genome assembly GCF_040642675.1 of Micromonospora sp. NPDC047738. NCBI lineage: Bacteria > Bacillati > Actinomycetota > Actinomycetes > Micromonosporales > Micromonosporaceae > Micromonospora > Micromonospora sp. NPDC047738. The sequence goes on along the minus strand of NZ_JBEYSO010000021.1, from coordinate 99,399 downwards.
CGAGGCCGACCACCGGGCGGGCGTCGTCGCCGGGCTTGGCCGGGGTGTCCTCGGGCAGCACGATGATGCCCGAGTGGTCATCGCCCAGGCCCAACTCCTTCGCGGAGCAGATCATGCCGTTGGAGTTGCGCCCGTACGTCTTGCGCGCGCCGATGGCGAAGTTGCCGGGCAGCACGCCGCCGGGGAGGATCACCACCACCCGGTCGCCGGGGGCGAAGTTACGCGCCCCGCAGACGATCTCCTGCGGCTCGCCGGTGCCGTTGGCGGCGCCGACGTCCACCTTGCAGAACCGGATCGGCTTCTTGAAGCCGGTCAGCTCCTCGATCTCCAGGACCTCACCGACCACCAGCGGGCCGGTGACGGTCTCCCGCAGGTCCACGACGGACTCGACCTCGATGCCCAGGTCGACCAGCGCCTGCTCCAGGTCGCCGGCGGGCAGGTCGGCGGGGAGATCGACGTACTCCCGCAGCCAACTGACAGAAACTCGCATGACTGTTAACCACCGTCTCCGTAGCTCGTGGCGCCGATCAGGCCCCGAACGCGCGGGTGAACCGCACGTCGCCCTCGGCCATGTCCCGCATGTCGCTGACCCCGTGCCGGACCATCACGGTCCGGTCGATGCCCATGCCGAAGGCGAATCCGGAGTAGACCTCCGGGTCGATGCCGCAGGCGCGCAGCACCCGCGGGTTGACCATGCCGCAGCCGCCCCACTCGACCCACTGCGGCCCGTCCCGGTGCTCCGGGAACCAGACGTCGAACTCGGCCGACGGCTCGGTGAACGGGAAGTAGTGCGGCCGCCAGCGGGTCTTCGCGCCCTCGCCGAACATCGCCCGGGCGAAGTGGTCCAGCGTGCCGCGCAGGTGCGCCATGGTGATGCCCTTGTCCACCACCAGGCCCTCGACCTGGTGGAAGACCGGCGCGTGGGTGGCGTCCAACTCGTCGGTGCGGTAGACCCGGCCGGGCACGACCACGTAGATCGGCGGCTTGCGGGTGAGCATGGTGCGCGCCTGCACCGGCGAGGTGTGGGTACGCAGCACCAGGCCGGACGCCGCGCCGGCTGACCCGTCCTGCGGGGCGATGTGGAAGGTGTCCATCAGGCCGCGGGCCGGGTGGTCGGCGGGGATGTTGAGCGCGTCGAAGTTGGTCCACTCCAGCTCAACCTCGGGGCCCTCGGCGATCTCGTAGCCCATCCCGATGAACAGGTCGCTGATCTGCTCCATCAGCACGGTCAGCGGGTGGCGGGCGCCGCGCGGCCGGCGGTCGTAGGGCAGGGTCACGTCGACCCGCTCCTCGACCAGCACCCGCTCGGCCTGCTCGCGCTCCAGCGTCTCCTGCCGGGCCGCGTACGCGGTCTCGATGGCGCGGCGGGCCTCGTTGACCCGCTTGCCGGCGTCGGACTTGGCGGCCGGCGGCAGCGCGCCGATCTCCCGGCGGGCAAGCGAGACCGGAGCCCGGTCGCCGAGGTGCGCGGGGCGCAGCGCGTGCAGCGCGTCCGGGTCGGTGGCGGTGGCGAACGCCTTCTCGGCCTCGGCCACGGCCTCGGCCAGGGCGTCCGGGTCGAGCAGGGCGACCTGCTTCGGGTCGTACGGATCGTTGCGGTAGCTCATGGCGTACGGGCACTCCCTCACGGCGGCGCCGGCCCTCACGGGCGGCTAGGCGAGTCTACGGACGCGCGGCTTCGCCGCAGCCCGCCGGTGGGAGGTATGCAGGAGGAAGGGTCACGCCCGCCGCCCGCCGACACCGGCGGGCTGGCTAAACGAACGCCGTGGCGCGTTCATCATCCGGACGACTCCCCTGCTGTGTGACCGCGCGGACCCGACGGTCGGCGCAGTGCTCTCGCTGAAGCGTACAGGCAGATTGCCGCGGCCGCAGCCAGGTTCAGGCTCTCGGCACGCCCGTGCAGCGGCACCCGGACCCGGGCGTCGGCCGCCTCGGTCAGCTCCCGGGGCAGGCCATGGGCCTCGGATCCGAAGAGCCAGGCGGTGGGCGTGGCCAGCCGGCCGGCGTCGGCCAGGTCGTCGAGGTCGGTGTCGCCGTACCCGGTGGTGGCCAGCACGGTGCGGCCCGCGGCGCGCAGCGCGTCGACCACCGCGACCGGGTCGGGGGCGCGCACCACGTCGACGTGGAAGAGGCTGCCGGCGGAGGCCCGCACGCACTTGCCGTTGTACGGGTCGACCGCGTCCCCGGCGAAGACCACCGCGCCCGCACCGGCGGCGTCGGCGGTGCGCAGCACGGTGCCGGCGTTGCCCGGGTCGCGGATCTCGGCGAGCACCGCGACCAGGCGCGGCCCGCGTGCCAGGGCCTTCTCGAGCGGTACGTCGAGGTGCCGGCAGACGGCGACCAGCCCCTGCGGGGCGACGGTCTCCGCGAGCGCCGCGAGGGCCTCCTCGGTGACCTCGGACACGGGCACGTCGGCCCGGGCGGCCTCGGCGGCGAGGTCGGCGTACCGGTCGAGGGCGGCCGGCGTGCCGAACAGCTCGACGACGGTGCCGGCGCGGCCCAGAGCCTCCCGGACGGCCTGCGGACCCTCGGCCAGGAACCGGCCGGTGGCCTCGCGGTCCCGGCGGCGCTGGAGCCGGCGGGCGGCGACGACCCGGGGGGTACGCGGGGTGAACGGGCCGGGAACAGCGTCGAGGCGCCTCCCGCGCGACGGTGACTGCATGGGAGACGCCTCGATCTGCTGGTGCGGGTGGGTCAGGCGGCCTGGGCCGCGGCGCCACCGGTGCCCTCGGCCGCCACGGCGGCGCGGGCCAGCTCGACGATCGCGGCGAACGCCGCGGCGTCGTTGACGGCCAGGTCGGCCAGGATCTTGCGGTCGACCTCGATGCCGGCCAGGCGCAGGCCCTGGATCAGCCGGTTGTAGGTCATGCCGTTCGCCCGGGCGCCGGCGTTGATCCGCTGGATCCAGAGCTGCCGGAAGTCGCCCTTACGGTCGCGGCGGTCCCGGTAGGCGTACTGCATCGAGTGCAGCACCTGCTCCTTGGCCTTGCGGTAGAGGCGGGAGCGCTGACCGCGGTAGCCGCTCGCGGTCTCCAGCAGGGTACGACGCTTCTTCTGGGCGTTCACAGCCCGCTTGACGCGTGCCATCTCAACTCCTTCTTCGGTTCAGGTGGCGCGCGTCAGCGGCCGAGCAGCTTCTTGATTCGCTTGACGTCGGCCTTGGCCAGCTCGACGGTGCCGGTCAGCCGGCGGGTCTGGGTGGAGGCCTTCTTCTCCAGGTTGTGGCGGAGGCCGGCCTGCTGGGCAACGATCTTGCCCTTGCCGGTCACCTTGACCCGCTTGCCCATACCCGTGTGGCTCTTCATCTTCGGCATGTGGAACGTCTCTCCCCTGTTACTGGCCGCTGGTGTCAGCGGTCGTGCCGGTCTCACCGGCTGCTGCGGTCTCGCCGGCCTCCGGAGCGACGGATTCCTCCGCGGCCCGCTCCCGGGGCGCCCCGCCTCGGGAGGCCGTCGCGGCGACCGCGGCGGCCTTGGTGGCGCGGTGCGGCGCGAGCACCATGATCATGTTGCGGCCGTCCTGCTTCGGCGCGGCCTCGACGTACCCCAGCTCCGAGATCTCGGACTCGAGCCGGCGCAGGAGCCGGTAACCCAGCTCCGGGCGGCTCTGTTCGCGACCGCGGAACATGATCGTCACCTTGACCTTGTCGCCGGCCTTGAGGAACCGCACCACGTGACCCTTCTTGGTCTCGTAGTCGTGCGGGTCGATCTTCGGCCGGAGCTTCATCTCCTTGATGACGGTCTGCTGCTGGTTACGCCGCGCTTCGCGCGCCTTCAGTGCGCTCTCGTACTTGAACTTGCCGAAGTCCATGAGCTTGCACACCGGCGGGCGCGCCATCGGCGCAACCTCGACCAGGTCCAGGTCGACGTCCGCGGCCAGTTGAAGGGCGCGCTCCAGCGGGACGATGCCCACCTGCTCACCCTCAGGACCGACCAGTCGGACCTCACGTGCCCGGATCTGCTCGTTCACGCGTGGTTCGACGCTGATGGGGCCTCCTCGAGTCGAGTCTTTCTTTCTGCATGTGTGCCGACTCCGCGGGCTCCCGGACGGGAGCCGACCCGGAAAGCAGAAGGCCCTGGCGCATGCCAGGGCCCGCTCGACCGGTCGGCACGATCACATGATCGCGCATCCGGTGCCGGAACGTGCCCGGAACCGGTGACCGGACCCGGCCGCCGCATGGCGACTCGGGTGGGAGCAGGCGCTCCGCTTCGGGACCACCCACGCGTCAGGGACGGGGGCAGTCTGGTCGACTCAGCAACACTACACCCCCGGCCCACCCGTCCCCAAACCAGCCCCACCCGCGCCTCGCCGGGTGACCAGGCCACTCATTCCTGAAAGGGCGCCCACTCCGGGGCGGATGGCTACTCTTTCCGCGACTCCGCCGTCTTCGACCGGGCGGGGCGGGTGCGGTGGCGGGGTCAGCGGGAGGCGTTGGCGAGGGTGGCCAGGTGGGCCTGGTGCAGGCGGCGCAGGGCCCGCACCCCCTCGACCGCGCGCTCCTTGTCGGCGGCCTGCAGGGCCACCATCGGCAGCAGGTCGTCGTCGTGCAGCTCCAGACTGGCCCAGGGGGCGCCTCGGTCGAAGCGGACCCCGCGGACGACCTCCCAGGGCAGCTCGTACGAGCCGATCACGTTGCGCACCCGGATGCCCTTGGCGTCGGCCACCACCCGGGGGCGGGTGAACAGCAGGACGCCCAGAGCGCCGAGGACGCCCAGCCCGATCATGGCGAACTGGTCGCCCCGCTGGAAGGTGCCGTAACCCTCGCCGGTGGCGCCGGTCAGGGAGGTGGCCACCAGGCTGAACACCACCACCAGGGTGGCCGCCGAGGCCCAGCAGACCAGCCGGATCCGACGCGGCCGCACGGTCACCACTGAATCGCTCATGCCGCCTCGCTTCGCTCCGCGGCGGCGCGGGGCGCCACGCTGCTGAGCCTGATGGTCCGCTCGCTCACCCGACCAGTCTGCCATCCGGCTCGGACGCGGGGTCCGCTGCCACACGGGTCGGTGTCCGCCGGCGTACGCCGGCCAGCAGCACCGCCGCGGCGGTGAGCCCCGCGCCGGCCAGCACCGGCAGCCGCGCGCCCGCCCCGCCGGGCAGCGCCACGTCCAGCAGCAGGGCACCGCCGAGCTGCCCGGCGACCAGCGCCAGGCCGGTCCGCAGCACCCCGGCCGCCCGGACGCCGACCAGCAGCGCGAGCACGATGCCGACCCCGAGCAGGCCGCCGATGTAGAGCCACCACTGCCCCGGCCAGGCGGGTCGGCTGGCGAACGCCCCGACCGCGGCCGCGACCGCCAGGATCACCGGGGTGCTCACGGCGAAGTTGACCGCCAGCCCGGCGGCGGTGCTGCTGGCGGCGGAGACCCGACCGTTGAGCGCGGACTGCAGGGCGACCGCCAGACCGCCGGCGACCGCGAGCAGGACCAGCCCGACCGCCAGGTCGCCGACCGGGCGACCGAGCTGGGCCAGGGCCACCGCACCGACGCCGAGCAGCGCCCCGGCGACCCGGGGCGCGGTGAGCGGCAGCCGCCCCGCCGGGGACACCCCGGCCCGGTCCACGGCCAGCCCGCCCAGGCTGCCGCCGGCGACCTGGGCGATCGTGAACACGGCCACCCCGAGCACCGGCACCACGTACGTGCCGATCACCACGATCGCCGCGCCGCCGAGCCCGCCCAGGTAGGCCCACCAGGGCAGGCCGCCGCGCCGCAGCACGGCCAGCCCGGCCCGCATCGACGGAACGGCGAACAGCCCGACCAGGATCAGCAGGCAGCCGCCGAGGTTGTTGACCACCGCGCCGAGCACCGGGTTGCCGGCCCGCTCCCCCAGCTCGGAGTTGACCACGCCCTGCGCCGCCGAGGCCATCCCGCCGAGGACGACCACGCCCAGGGCGGCCGGCGCGGGCAGGGCCCTCACAGCCGGCACGCGTGGATGTTGGTGACCAGGATGGCCCGCGCGCCCAACTCGTACAGCTCGTCCATGATCCGGTGCACGTCGTCGCGCTGGACCATCGCCTGCACGGCCACCCAGCCCTCGCGGTGCAGCGGGGAGACGGTCGGCGACTCGATGCCGGGGGTCAGCGTGCTGGCCCGGTCGAGCAGGCCGGCCGGCACGTCGTAGGCGAGCATCACGTAGCGCCGGGCGACCAGCACGCCGTGCAGCCGGCGCAGCAGCTGGTCGGCCTGGGCGCAGCCGGGGGCGCCGGCCCGGCGGACCAGCACCGCCGAGGAGCGCAGCAGCGGCTCGCCGAAGACCACGAGGCCCGCCTGGCGCAGGGTGGCGCCGGTCTCCACCACGTCGGCGACCACGTCGGCGACGCCGAGGCGGATGGCGTTCTCCACCGCGCCGTCCAGGCGGATCACCTCGGCCTTGACGCCCAGCTCGGCCAGGTGCCGCTCGACCAGCCCGGGGTACGCGGTGGCGATCCGGTGCCCACCGAGCTGCTGGACGGAGTCCACGTCGTCGGGGCGGGCGGCGAAGCGGAAGGTGGCCCGGCCGAAGTTCAGGTCGACGACCTCCTCGGCCGGCGCGCCGGAGTCGACCAGCAGGTCCCGCCCGGTGATGCCGACGTCCAGATCACCGGAGCCGACGTAGGTGGCGATGTCCTTGGGGCGGAGGTAGAAGAACTCGAGGTCGTTGGACTCGTCCCGGCAGACCAGGTCCTTCGGGTCGGTGCGCTGGCGGTAGCCCGCCTCGCGCAGCATCTGGGCGGCCGACTCGGCCAGGGCGCCCTTGTTCGGTACGGCGACACGCAGCATGACGGAGTGCTCCTTCGATCGATCAGATGATCAGCGGATGGGGGCACTCACAGATGTCGGTAGACGTCCTTGAGCTCGAGACCGGTGGCGAGCATCAGCACCTGGGCCTGGTAGAGCAGCTGGGAGATCTCCTCGGCGGCCCGCTCCGGCCCCTCGTGCTCGGCGGCCATCCACGACTCGGCCGCCTCCTCGACCACCTTCTTGCCGATGAAGTGCACCCCCTGCTCGAGCGCGGCGACCGTGCCCGAGCCCGGGGTGCCGGCGGCGGCCTTGGCCTGCAGCTCGGCGAACAACTCCTCGAACGTCTTCACGGAAGGCGATTCTTCCAGTTCACCGGCCGGGCCGCGTGCGGCGGGTCGGGCCGGGCCCACCGGCCGGGACGGCGCGCGGAGCGGTGTGACGGAATTCCCTACCACCACGGTGGGACACGCTTCGGCCCCGAACGCGCCTGGCTCTACGCTGTCCGCCATGGCCAGCAGCTCACGGATCGTCGCGCTCACCCTCGCCGCCGCCACCGCCGTCGCGGTGGCCGGCTGCGCCCCGCAGGACGACGGGAAGACCACCACCACCGCCAGCCCCACCGGCGCGGCCGCGGCGTCCTGCGCGAAGGACAGCCTGCCGACGCGGACCCCGGGCAAACTCACCATCGCCACTGACGAGCCGGCGTACGAGCCGTGGTTCCGCGAGAACAAGCCGGAGAACGGCGAGGGCTTCGAGGCCGCCGTCGCGTACGCGGTGGCGGAGCAGCTCGGGTACGCCCGCGAGGACGTCACCTGGACACGGGTCAAGTTCGACACCGCCATCGCTCCCGGCCCGAAGAGCTTCGACTTCGACGTCAACCAGTTCTCCATCACCGAGGAGCGCAAGCGGGCGGTCGACTTCTCCGCGCCCTACTATCGGGTGCGGCAGACCGTGATCGCGCTCAAGTCCTCGAAGATCGCCGGAGCGAAGACCCTGGCCGACCTCAAGGACGCCACCCTCGGCGCCCAGGTCGGCACCACCAGCTACCAGGCGATCACCGACGTGATCAAGCCGACCCCGAAGCCGCAGGTCTACAACAGCAACGACGACGCCAAGAAGGCGCTGCAGAACGGCCAGCTCGACGGCCTCGTGGTGGACCTCCCGACCGCCTTCTACATCACCGGGGCGGAACTCACCGACGCCACCATCGTCGGCCAGCTACCGCAGGTCGGCGCACCCGAGGCGTTCGGGCTGCTCCTGGACAAGAACTCCCGGCTCACCCCGTGCCTCGACGCGGCCGTCGGCAAGCTCGAGGAGGCGGGCACGCTGAAGCAGCTGGAGCAGAAGTGGCTCGCCCAGGTGGCCGGAGCGACCGAGCTGACGTGAGCCTGCTTGAACACACCCCCTCCGCCGCCCAGCTGAGGCGGACCGCGTACCGGCGGCGGCAGACCGTGCGCAGCGTGCTGGTCGCCGCCTCCTCGACGGCGGCGCTCGGCACACTGCTGGTCCTCGCGGTCACCGGCGCGCCCGGGTGGGACCGGGTCCGCGAGTCGTTCCTGGACCCCTCGATCGCCCGGGACGCCCTGCCGGCGGTGCTCGCCGGGTTGTGGCTCAACGTCCGGCTGCTGGTCTGCTGCGCCGCCGGCGCGCTGCTGCTCGGGCTGCTGATCGCGCTCCTGCGGACGCTGCGCGGCCCGGTCTTCTTCCCGGTGCGGGCGCTCGCGGCCGGCTACACCTACACCTTCCGCGGCCTGCCGCTGATCATCGTGTTGTACGTGCTTACTCTCGGCGTGCCCGGGCTGCGCCTGCAGGGCATGCCGCCGGTGCTGGTGCTCGGCGGCCTCGCGCTGGTGCTCACCTACGGCGGCTACCTGGCGGAGGTGTTCCGGGCCGGCATCGAGTCGATCCACCCCAGCCAGCTCGCCGCCGCCCGGTCGCTCGGGCTGACCTACCGACAGACCATGCGGCACGTGGTGCTGCCACAGGCCGTCCGCCGGGTCGCCCCGCCACTGCTCAACGACGTGGTGGCGTTGCAGAAGGATGTGGGCCTGGTCTCCCTGGCCGGGCCGATCGACGCGGTCCGCGCGGCCCAGATCGCCACCGCGGAGACCTTCAACTACACCCCCTACATCCTGGCCGGGGTGTTGTTCGTGCTGCTCGCCATCCCGCTGATCGCGGTCACCGACTGGGTGACGCTGCGCTCGGCCCGACGCCAGTCCGGAGGCTGAGATGCCGGTGCTGACCTGCCGTGGGCTGCGCAAGGAGTTCGGCGGCCACGTAGTGCTCGACGGGCTCGACCTGACCGTCGACGAGCATCAGGTGGTGGCGCTGATCGGGGCGTCGGGGTCGGGCAAGTCGACCCTGCTGCGCTGCGTCAACCTGCTGGAGGAGCTGGACGACGGGTGCATCGAGCTGGACGGGGAGGAGATCTCCGACCCCCGTGTCGACCCGGACCTGGTCCGCCGCCGGATCGGGATGGTCTTCCAGTCGTACAACCTCTTCCCGCACCTCACCGTGCTGGAGAACATCACCCTGGCGCCCCGGCGGGTGCACCGGCGGGCGCGGGCCGAGGCCGACGCCCAGGCCCGGGAGCTGCTCGACCGGGTGGGGTTGGGCGCGAAGGCGGACGCCTACCCGGACCGGCTCTCCGGCGGGCAGCAGCAGCGGGTGGCGATCGTCCGGGCCCTGGCCAACTCGCCCAGGCTGATGCTGCTGGACGAGGTCACGTCCGCGCTGGACCCGGAACTGGTAGGCGAGGTGCTGACGATGATCCGCGACCTCAAGGCCGATGGGATGACTATGGTGCTGGCCACCCACGAGATGGGGTTCGCCCGGGAGGTCGCCGACCAGGTCTGCTTCCTCGACGGGGGCCGGGTGGTGGAGGCCGGGCCACCGGGGCAGGTGCTCGGCGAGCCGACGCAGCCGCGTACCCGGCAGTTCCTCAGCCGAATCATCGAGGCCGGCCGGCTCTGACGGCCGGGGCCGGCCGGGGCCGGCCTGTCGGAAGTCAATCACGAACATCATGGAAACAGAACTTTCGAAGGTTGCCTTTCGAAAGGTATGCTTCGACGCATGCCCGAGCAGCAGCCCCGCGAGATCACCGACGTCGACACCCTCCGCGCCCTGACGCACCCGTTGCGACTGCGCATCCTCGACGCCGTCGGCCTGTACGGCCCACTGACCGCGACCGAGGTGGCCGAACGGGTCGGCGAGAGCCCGGCGAACTGCTCCTGGCACCTGCGTCAGCTCGCCCGGTACGGCTTCGTCGCCGAGGCCGGCGGCGGCACCGGCCGGCAGCGACCGTGGCGGCTGGTCACCGACGGGCACCGGTGGGGCGAGGGCGAGGAGAGCCCGGAGCTGGCGCGGGCCGGTGACGCGGCCGCCCAGGTCCTGCTCGACCTGGAATACCGCAAGCTCCGGGACTGGATGGCCATCCGCCGGCAGCAGTCCCCCGCCTGGCGGGACGCCGGCTTCTTCAACCAGTTCATCGGCTGGTACACCGCCGACGAGCTCGGCGATCTGAAGGAGGAGCTCCGGTCGCTGTTCGGGCGCCATCTGGACCGGCTCTCCGACCCGGCGGCCCGACCGCCGGGTTCCCGGCCGGTGCGGCTGATGGCCTGGGGCGTACCCGAGGTCGACGGGCCGGTCGTCGGTGGCACCGACGCCGGGAAGGACATGGAACACGGACCGGTCGTCGGCGACACCGACGCGGAGCGGAACGGGGAACGATGAGACACCTGCTGCGCCGGCCGGACTTCCGGCTGTTCTTCCTCGCGTTGACCGTCAGCATGATCGCCGAGTCGGTCCTCCTCCTGGCCCTGGCCGTGTGGGTGAAGGAGCTGACCGGCTCCGACGGGCTGGCCGGCGCCACCTTCGTCGCGCTGACCGCGCCGATGGTGCTGGCCCCGCTCGTCGGCTGGGTGGTCGACCGGGTGCCCCGCCGAACGCTCTTCGTGGCGCTCAACGTGGCCACTGCCGTGCTGCTGCTGCCGCTGCTGGCGGTCCGCGACGACGGCCGGCTTTGGATCGTGTACGCGGTCGCCGCCGGCTACGGGCTTTCCTACATCGCGCTCGGCGCGACGATCACCGCGCTCGTGCAGGAGCTGGTCCCGGCCGATCTGCTGCCTGACGCCAACGGCGCGTCCCAGACCGTCAAGCAGGGGCTGCGGCTGGCCGGTCCGCTGCTCGGTGCCGGCCTCTACGTGCTGCTCGGCGGACCTGCGCTGGCCGCCACCTGCGCGCTCGGCTTCCTGGTGGCCGGCGCGGTCGGGCTGGGGCTGGGCCGCGCTCCGGCTCCGGTTGCGGGTGACGGGTTCGGGTCGGCGGCCGGCGGCGACCCCGGCGCCGCGCCGACCGGGGCGGTGCCCTCGGGCGGAGCCGACGTCCTTGCCGCCGGCGGGCGCGGTGCCCTGGTCGCCGGGGCCCGGCACCTGATGGCCGAGCCCGCGCTGCGCCGGGCACTGCTGGCGGCGGTGGTCGCCACCATCGGGCTCGGGTTCGGGGAGACGCTGTGGTTCGCGTACGTCGACCAGGGGCTCGGCCGGGAGCCGGCCTTCCTGGGGGTGCTGGTCTCGCTCCAGGGGATCGGCGGGCTGGTCGGCGGCCTCGCCTCGGCGGCGCTGGTGCGCCGGCTCGGGGAACTGGGCACCATGGCGCTCGGCATGGCCGCTCTGGCCGCCGGCAGCCTGGCCCTGGTCCGGCCGGCCCTGGGGCTCGCCGTCACCGCCAGCGTGCTGATCGGGCTCGGGCTGCCGGCCGCGATGGTGGGCATCATGACGCTGATCCAGCGGCGTACCCCCGGGGACCTGGTCGGCCGGGTCTCGGCCGCGCTGGACGCGCTGGCCAGCGGCCCGCAGGCGGTGGCGATCGGGGCGGGCGCGCTCCTGGTCGGCCTGGTCGACTACCGGCTGCTGTACGGGGTGATCGGCGCGCTGCTGGTGGCCGCGACCGGCTACCTGCTCACCGGCCGCCGCCTCACCCCGCCCGCCGCCACGCCGCAAGGGGCGACGCCCACGCCGGTCACCGTCGGCTCGCCGTCGGCGACCGCGGGCTAGGCCCGCTGCAGGTCGGCGAGGTGGCGGTGTCCGGACGTCCTGGACACCGCCATCTCGGCGATTCCGCGCCGGCTACCTCGGCGGCCTGCGGGGCGGCGGCGTCAGCCGCCGAAGCCGACCCGGTGGCCGTTGGTGGCGTCGAGGCCGCGGATGGCCAGGGCGGCGTCCAGCGCCGCGACCGTGGCCGCCCAGCCCTTGTCCTCCGCCGAGCCGGGCAGCCCAGCCCGGTCCCGGGCCTGCTCGACGGTCTCCACGGTGAGCACCCCGTGCGCCACCGGCTTGCCCTCGTCGAGCGCGACCCGGGTCAGCCCCTCCGTCACCGACTTGCAGACGTAGTCGAAGTGCGCCGTGGCGCCCCGGACCACCACGCCGAGGGCGACCACCACGTCGTACCGGCGGGCCATCGCCTGGGCCACCACGGGCAGCTCCACCGATCCGGCCACCCGGGCCACCACGGCCCGCGCGCCGCACGCCTCGGCGGCGGCGACCGCCCGGTCGACCATGTGGTCGGTGAGGTCGCCGTGCCAGCGCGCGGCCACGATGCCGACGGTGAGCCCGGCCGCGTCCACCGAGGTGACGCCCGGTTCCCCGAAACCCGCCATGCCTACGCTCCGATCTCGTCACCGGCGACCGGGCGGCCCATCGGCGCCTCCGTCACCTCGTCCAGCCCCTCCAGGAGGTGGCCCATCCGGTCCCGCTTGGTCCGCAGGTAACGCACGTTCTCCGGGTTGGACCGCACGGGCAGCCCCTCGCGGCCGCTCACCGTGAGGCCGTACCCCTCCAGGCCGGCCCGCTTGGCCGGGTTGTTGGTCAACAGCCGCATCGAGCGGACGCCGAGGTCGTAGAGGATCTGCGCGCCGGTCCCGTAGTCCCGGGCGTCGGCGGGCAACCCCAGCTCGAGGTTCGCGTCCACGGTGTCCCGGCCCTGGTCCTGGAGCTGGTACGCGCGCAGCTTGTGCAGCAGGCCGATGCCGCGCCCCTCGTGCCCGCGCACGTAGAGCACCACCCCGCGGCCCTCCTGGGCCACCCGGGCCAGGGCGGCCTGCAACTGCGGGCCGCAGTCGCAGCGCAGCGAGCCGAAGACGTCCCCGGTGAGGCACTCGGAGTGCACCCGGACCAGCACGTCCCGCCCGTCGCCGAGGTCGCCCATGACCAGCGCGACATGCTCGGCCGGGTCGTGCTCGCTGCGGTAGCCGTACGCCCGGAACACCCCGTACGGGGTGGGCATCCGCGCCACGGCGATCTGCTCCACCTGCTTCTCGGTACGCCGCCGGTGGGCGATCAGGTCGGCGATGGTGACCAGGGTCAGCCCGTGCTCGGCGCAGAACTTCTCCAGGTCGGGCAGGCGCATCATGGTGCCGTCGTCGTTGACCAGCTCGCACAGCACCCCGGCCGGACGCAGCCCGGCCAGCCGGGTCAGATCGACCGCCGCCTCGGTGTGCCCGGCCCGGCGCAGCACCCCGCCCTCTCGGGCCCGCAGCGGCACCACGTGCCCGGGACGGGCCAGGTCGGTCGGGTCGGTCGCCGCGTCGGCGAGCAGCCGGATGGTGTGCGACCGGTCGGCCGCGGAGATCCCCGTGCTGACCCCCTCCCGGGCGTCCACGGTCACCGTGTACGCGGTGCCCCGCCGGTCCTGGTTGGTGTGGTGCATGGGCGGCAGGTCCAGCCGGTCGCACTCGCTCTCGGTCAGCGGAACGCAGATGTAGCCGGACGTGTAGCGGACCATGAACGCGACCAGCTCCGGCGTGGCCAGCTCGGCCGCGAAGATCAGGTCGCCCTCGTTCTCCCGGTCCTCGTCGTCGACCACGACGACCGGCCGGCCGGCGGCGATGTCCGCCACCGCCTGCTCGATACTCCCAAAGCTGGTCATGCCACGGCCTCCGAGTACGTCGGCGGGATCGGGGTGCGGGCGGGCGGGGCGGCCCGGGAGGCACGCCACCAGGCGGCCAGGCCGGCCACGCAGAACCCGCCGTAGACCAGGTACATGGCGGCCGACGGGTAGAAGCCGCCGCGCAGCAGCAGCGGTACGCCGACCGCGTCGACGGCGATCCAGACCAGCCAGAACTCCACCCAGCCGCGGGCCATGCCGTACGTGGCGAGCAGGCTGCCGACCAGGATCCAGGCGTCCGGCAGCGGCCCCCACGAGCCGAGCGCGGCCAGCACCGGGTACGCGGCGGCCGTGCCGACCAGCGCGGCGGCGAGCAGACCGAGCCGCTCCCGGCCGGTGGCCCAACGCGGGACGACCGCCGGCTGCTCCCCGCCGCCGGCCCGCCGGCTGCGCGACCAGCGCCACCAGCCGTACAGGCTCACCGCGAAGAAGAAGACCTGCCGGCCGGCCTGGCCGTAGAGGTCGTGCGCCTGCGGCGTGGCGAAGACCCCGCCGAGGAAGACGGTGAACAGCAGGGCGTTGCCGATCATGCCGATCGGCCAGGCCCATACCAGCCGGCGCAGCCCGAGCAGCGCCGAGGCGAGGCCGAAGACGTTGCCGACGATCTCCCGGACCAGCACCGGCGAACCGGCGACCTGGAGCTGCGCGTCGAGCAGCCAGCCGAGCGGGCCCATCAGCGGTCACCGCCCGGGCCGGGCGCGCCACCGGCGAGCAGCCGCTCGACGTACTTGGCCAGCACGTCCACCTCGAGGTTCACCGGGTCGCCGGGCCGCTTGGCGCCGAGCGTGGTGAGTTTGAGGGTGGTGGGGATCAGCCCGACCGCAAACCAGTCGTCACCGACGTCGGCGACGGTCAGCGAGACGCCGTCGACGGTGATCGAGCCCTTCTCCACCACGTACCGGGAGAGCGCGGCGGGGAGCCGGAAACGGACCGTCTCCCACTGGGCGGCCGGCTCCCGGGAGACGATCTCGCCCACCCCGTCGACGTGCCCCTGCACCAGGTGCCCGCCGAGCCGGCTGCCGAGCGCGGCGGCCCGCTCCAGGTTGACCGGGTCGCCCGGGCGCAACGCGCCGAGCGCGGTGCGTCGCAGGGTCTCCCCCATCACGTCGGCGGTGAAGACGCCGCCGTCGACGTCGACCACGGTCAGACAGACCCCGTTGACGGCGATGGAGTCGCCGTGCCGGGCGTCCGAGGTGACCAGCGGGCCACGGATGGCGACCAGCGCGGAGTCGCCTCCGGTCTCGGTGGTCCGGACCACCTCACCCAGCTCCTCGACGATGCCGGTGAACATTCAGCCCTCCCTCTTCCGGGGCAGCGCGGTAATCCGCAGGTCGGGGCCGACCTGCGTAACGTCGGTGATCTCCAGATCGATGGCGTCGGCGATGGTCGTCACGCCCGCGTCGAGCAGCGCGGTCGGGCCGGCGCCGAGCAGCTTCGGCGCGACGTACCCGACGACCTTGTCGACCAGGCCGGCGGCGAGGAACGCGCCGGCCAGCCGTGGACCGCCCTCCAGCAGGGCGGCCCGCACGCCGCGGTGGTGCAGCTCGGCGAGCAGCGCCGGCAGGTCGACCCGGCCGTCCGGGCCGGCCCCGACCTCCGCGGCGGTGGCGATCCAGGTCCGGGCGGCGCCGTCGCGGACCCGGGCGTCGGCCGGGGTACGCCCGGAGCTGTCCACCACCACGCGCAGCGGCTGCCGGATGGCGAGGGTGCCGTCGCGCAGGTTGCGGGCGGTGAGCCGGGGGTCGTCGGCGAGCACGGTGCCCACTCCGGCGATCACCGCGTCGACGGTGCCGCGCAGCGCGTGCACGTCGATCCGGGCCGCCTCCGAGGTGATCCACATGCTGGTGCCGTCGGCCGCCGCCGAGCGCCCGTCCAACGTGGCCGCGTACTTCCAGATCAGGTACGGCCAGCCGCGGCGCATCGAGGTGAGCCAGGCGACGTTGCCGTCCTCGGCCTCCTCGGCGCGTACCCCCGTCTCGACCTGGATCCCGGCGGCGCGCAGGGTGGCCGCGCCGCCGGAGGCGACCGGGTTGGGGTCCGGGACGGCGACCACCACCCGGGCGACCCCGGCGGCGATGAGCGCGTGGCTGCAGGGGCCGGTGCGGCCGGTGTGGTCGCAGGGTTCCAGGGTGACCACGGCGGTGCCGCCGCGGGCCCGCGTGCCGGCCTGGGCGAGGGCGACGATCTCGGCGTGCGGGCCGCCCGCGTACGCGTGGAATCCCTCGCCGACGATCTCACCGGCCGAGTCGAGGAGCACGCAGCCGACCACCGGGTTGGGGCTGGTGGTGCCGAGACCGCGGGCGGCCAGCACGATCGCACGACGCATCGCCTCGTCGACGGAGACGCTCGCCATCGCCTGCCCCTGCCCTCTCGCTCGCCGGTCGCGCGGGCGGGGCTGGGAGTCGGCACGGATGCCGCGGACACGCGGCGGCGGAGATCCGGGGACGGCAGCGCCGACCCCGAGAAGCCCACGCGGCGGCTGAGGGTGTCAGCGGCCGGCAGGGGCCTCCCCGTCCCGCGCGCTGTCTCCCATCCGGACTGTCTGGGGGCGGACGAGCCGCGCCCCAACCGTCGGCCCCGGATTCTCACCAGGTCCACCGGGCGGCAGAGCCGTCCGGGTCGCGGGCTTACCACGGTCGGACCGTGGATCACCGCCGGTTCGGAATTTCACCGAGCCCCGCCAGCGCGTGGTGGGTACATCGGAAGTCTTACACGCCGGGTGGGGGGCCGCGCCACATAGGCGAGGTACCTCACAGGGAAGACCGCACGATCACGTAACGCCGCGCCTGCGGTCGACCGCGACGTACGACCCGGGTTGGCTCTTGGCGACCGTCTTCATCTCGGAGGCGACGGCGATCGCCTCCAGGGGGTTGGTGAAGCGCTTCCCGGGATCGGAGAGGGAGACCCCGATGGAGAGGGTGACCAGGGCGGCCCGGCGGATGTTGCCCCGCCGGTCCTTCAGCTCGACGAAGCCGCGCTCCCGGTCGATCGGGTCGTAGAGGGCGTCGGCGGCCTTCTCGAAGTCCTCCACCGCCCGGAAGGTCAGCGGGCGGACCTGCTCGGGGGTGCAGACGATGACGAAGTCGTCACCGCCGACGTGGCCGAGGAAGGCCGGCGGCAGGCCGATCGACACCACCGCCCGATGCAGGCTGCGGGCCAGCGCCGAGATGAACTCGTCGCCGCGGACGAAGCCGTACCGGTCGTTGACGCTCTTGAACCGGTCGATGTCGATGTACCCGACGGCGTAGTCGGCGCCGTTGCGCACCCGGTCGCTGATCTCCCGCCGGATCCGGCTGTTGCCGGGCAGCCCGGTCAGCGGGGAGACCTCGCGGAACTCCTTGTTGCGACGCAGCGTGGAGCTCACCCGGGCGACCAGCTCGGCGGTGTCGAAGGGTTTGACCAGGTAGTCGTCGGCGCCCGCGCTGAGGCCGTTGACCTTGTCGGAGGTCATCCCCTTGGCGGTCAGCATGATCACCGGGAGGGCCGAGGTCATCGGGTCGGCGCGTAGTCGCCGGGTCAGCTCCAGGCCGTCGATCCGGGGCATCATGAGATCCACCACGGCCAGGTCCGGCCGCTGCTGCTCGATAACGTCCAGGGCCTCCTGGCCGTCACTGGCGTGCAGCACCTCGAAACCGTGCAGGCGCAGGTTGAACTCGACGAAACGGGCAATGTCCTCGTCGTCGTCGACGACCAGGATGACGTCGGGTCGCTCGCCGGCCGGGTCCACGTCAGGCCCCGTGGGCCGCGCGTTCCGCCAGGGCGCGCAGGCGGCGTACCGCCTCCGCGGGATCGTCGGCGCCGTAGACCGCGGTGCCCGCGACGAAGGCGTCGGCACCCGCCGCGGCGGCCTGCTCGATGGTGTCGGCGGCGATCCCGCCGTCAACCTCGATCCGCAGCTCCAGGTGGCCGCTGTCGACGTGCTCCCGGGCGGTACGCACCTTGTCGAGCAGTTGCGGGATGAACCGCTGGCCGCCGAAGCCGGCCTTGATCGTCATGATCAGCAACGTGTCGAAGCTGGGCAGCAGCTCCAGGTACGGCTCGATCGGGGTGTCCCGGTCGATGGCCAGCCCCGCCTTCGCGCCGGCCGAGCGGAGGTCCTTGGCCAGCGCCACCGGGTCGTCGCACGCCTCGGCGTGGAAGGTGACGTTGTACGCGCCGGCGTCGGCGTACCCGGGGGCCCAGCGACGCGGGTCCTCGATCATCAGGTGCACGTCGAAGGGCAGCTGGGTCACCGCGCGCAGGCTCTGCACCACCGGCAACCCGATGGTCAGGTTCGGCACGAAGTGGTTGTCCATCACGTCCACGTGCAACCAGTCGGCGGCGTGCTCGACGGCGCGGACCTCGTCGGCGAGGCGGGCGAAATCGGCGGCCAGGATGCTGGGCGCGACGATCGGCGGCGGTACGGTCACCGGGCCAGTGTACGAACGCGGTCACCCGCCGTCCGCAGCGCGGCACCGACGGAGACTCGCTGTGATCCAGACGTGACCCCCGGTGCGGCACCAACCCGTCGAATGCGGGAACTCGGCACGAAAGGCCGTCCGCCACCGGCCGAACGACCGGAAGCCGGCGACACTCCAACAGGGACGGTCACGACAGTCGGTGCCGGAGGGACTCCCCGTAATCTGAGCGCCGGTGCCGTATGCTGCACCGCCGTGGCAGTCGACCGTTCCGGGGGTCGCGGCGCGGCGCGCGCCGAGCCGGAAACGGTCGAAGCAGGCGGTCGGCGACGGGGAGGTCGGTGCGCGATGCGGCGATGGGGGACGGCGCTAGCCGTCGGCATGACGGTGGCACTGGCGCTCGCCGGATGCGGCGCGCCGGCGGGGGTGGACCGGGACCTGACCGACGACTGGCCCGTCGTTCCGGCGGCCAAGGCCTTCCTGCCGGAGGCCGGGGTCTGCCATCCCACGATCCAGGACATCGGCTACCTCAGCGGCTACAACCCGGTCGACTGCGCCGCGTCGCACCGCAGCGAGACGCTGCACGTGGGCACGCTGTCCGGCCCGGACGCCGACCGGGGAGCACCCCCGCGCGCCGGGTCCACGGGGATGCGGACCGCGCACGCGGAGTGTGACGGGCGGGTCAGCAAGGCGGTCGGGGCCGACTGGCGGTCGGGACGGCTGCAACTCTCCGTCGTCTTCCCGTCGCCGGCGGCCTGGGCCGGTGGGGCCCGCTGGTTCCGCTGCGACCTCTCCGAGGTGGCCAGCCTGGACGACCGCAGCGTGACCGCCCGCTCCGCCAGCCTGCGCGGCGCCCTGGCGCCGGGATCCCCGCTGACCCTTGGCTGCTACAACCCGAAGCTCAAGAAGGACGACATCGAGCAGATGCAGCCGGTCGCTTGCACGGCCAAGCACCACGCCGAGTTCGTCGGGGTCTACCAGTTCCCCGACATCACGTACGCCGAGTTCAAGCGCACCTCGCTGCGGGCACACAAGGCGTGCCAGGGGCTGATCGCGAAGTACGTCAAGGTGCCGAACAACAGCGACATGCAGTACCGGTCCGGCACGATCATCTACCACCCCTTCGAGGAGGAGTGGACGAACGGCGACCGGGGCGTGCAGTGCTTCCTCTGGGTGTCGGAGCGCACGCTGACGAAATCGCTGAAGGGCGCCGGCAGCAAGGCCCTGCCGGTCCGGTGAGCCGCGCGGGGGCGGGGCCGACCCCGGTCGGTCCCGCCCCGTCGACCGGTCAGCCGACCTGCAGCGTCACGTCGTCCACGACGAAGCTGGTCTGCAGGGAGGCGTCCTCCACGCCGGTCCACTTCAGCGTCACCGTCTGCCCGGCGTACCCGGCCAGGTTGAAGGTCCGCTGCTGGTAGCCGCCGGCGGCGTTCAGGTTCGAGTACGTCGCCAACGTGGTCGTGCCGACCTGCACGGTCAGCTTGTCGTACGCCGTGGTCGTGGTGGTCTCGGCGGTGTCGATGTGCAGCCAGAAGGCCAGCGTGTAGCTGGCGCAGCCGGTCGGGAGGGTCACCGACTGCGAGAGCGTGTCGGTGTGGCTGGTGCCGTACCCGTCCAGCCACGCCTTGTACGACCCGGTGCGGGCCGGCTGGCTCGACGAGCTGGTGATCACGCCCGAGCTGGCGGTCCACGGGGTGGTGCCCGATTCGAAGCTGCTGTTGCCGATGAGCTGCCCGCCGGCGCAGCCGCCCGTGCCGGTCACGGTGAGGGTGTAGCTGGTGCTGTGGGTGACCGAGCCGGTGCCGGTCACCGTGATGGTCCAGGTGCCGGTGGCGGCGGTCGACGAGGCGGAGACGGTCATCGTGGCCGAGCCGCCCGAGGTGACCGAGGACGGGCTGAACGAGACGGTCACCCCGCTCGGCGCGCCGGTGGCGGAGAGGCTGACCGTCTGGGCGCTCCCGCTGGTGGTGGCGGTGCTGACGGTCGCGGTGGTGGTACCGCCCCGGGCCACGCTGCCCGAGGTCGGGCTCACCGCGACGGAGAAGTCGTTGGTCGGGGTGCCGCCTACCGCGAGCTGCCAGATCGCGTACGCGATCCCGTCCGCGGCGCGGTTGAGGATGGTCGCGTTGATGTTGCTCGTGGTGTCGCAGGAGCGGTGGTAGCAGCCGTCGTACGCCGCCCCCGCGGTGCCGCCCCACTTGCTGGCCTGCGCCGCGGTCTTGGTGTAGCTGGCGCCCGCCGCGTAGCCGGAGGTGGGGATGCCGGCGTTGGCGAACGAGTAGTCGTCGGACCGGCCCTGTCCTTCGGTGTTCTCCTCCGGCTGGAGATTGAGCGAGTCCCAGTACGCCTTCAGCGGGGCGGCCGTGGTGGAGGTGACCCGGTTGATGAAGTAGCCGCCGTTGGGCGAGGCGACCATATCGAAGTTGTAGTAGCCCTTGATGTAGCCCCGCTGGGTGGTGGTCAGCTGGTTGACGTAGTGCTTCGAGCCCTGAAGGCCCTGCTCCTCGCCGTTCCACCAGGCGAACCGGACCCGCTTGGTCATGGTCGGGTTCTGCGCGGCGAGCACCAGCGCGTTCTCCAGCAGGGTCGCCGAGCCGGAGCCGTTGTCGTTGATCCCCGGGCCGGCGGAGACGCCGTCCAGGTGGGCGCCGAACATGACCACCTGGTCGGCGGGGCCCTGCGGCCACTCGGCGATCAGGTTGCTGCCGGGGTAGGTGCAGGTGGTGCAGGTCTGCTCGGTGACGGTGTAGCCGGCGGCCTGGAGCTTGCCCTTCACGTAGGCGACCGAGGCGGTGTAGCCGGCCGAGCCCGCCCGCCGGTTGCCCCCGCTGCTGGTGGCGATGGTGTTGAACTGGGTGAGGTGGGCCTGCACGTTGGTCACCGAGATGTCCGGCGCCGCGAGGGCGAGGGCCGGCGCGGCGGCCACCGGCGCAGCGGCCACCGGCGCGGGGACGGCAGAGGCGGGGGCACCGGCCAGGGTCGCCGTCACGGCGGCGAAGAGGGCGAGCGTGAGGCCCGCGGTCGGGGTGCGGTGTCTCATGTGGACTCCTCGTGGGGTCGGCGGGGCGGGGTGGGCGCGACGCGTGGGCTCCGGCGCGGCCCTCGGTGTCGACGGACCGGCGATCGGAACAGTTACATGCGTCGATCGAATAGTCAACGGGGTGTCACATCCCGCATGCCCACTCCCCCAGCCGAGATGCCCCACCCCGCGCGTGTGTGCGCCCGCGCCGACGGACGACAACCGCAGTCCGCCTTTGGAGCTGACATCACAAACGACTCACCGGCCAGGCCCCTTCCCGGGCACACCACCTGACGAACCGGCTGAGCCGTTGACGACATCAACTCCCAAAGCCCGTCAAGGACTGCCGCCCGGCACGGCCAGATGGCTTCGCCGTGCGTACGACCTTGATGGCGCAGATGACTCACGTCAGCCGCCAGCCCGCGTCACACCGCCCTGGATCGTTCACGCCACCAAGTTCGTAGCGCGCAAAAGAGACACGCGACCCGCCGGGCCGCGGAGGCCCGGCGGGTGGCAGGCACGGGGCAAAAGGCCGGTCAGGGTCTGCTCCAGGCGGCACCGGACGTGGCTGCTCAGCCCCGCCGCAGCACCGCCAGGAACATCGCGTCGGTGCCGTGCCGCTGCGGCCACAGCTGCACGGTCGGCCCGTCCCCGAGCCCCGGCATACCCGCTGGCAGCAGCGGCCGGGCGTCGACGAAGTCGACCGGGAACCCCGCCCGGCGGGACGCCTCGGTCACCGTCACGTGCGTCTCCACGATGTGCGGCGAGCAGGTCACGTACGCGACCAGCCCGCCCGGACGGACCGCGCGCAGCGCCGCGGTGAGCAGTTCCCGCTGCAGGCGGGTCAGCGGCGGCAGATCGGACGGCTGCCGGCGCCAGCGGGACTCGGGCCGCCGGCGCAGCGAACCGAGCCCGGTGCACGGGGCGTCGACCAGCACCCGGTCGAAGTGGTCCTCGGGCAGCTTCGGATCCGAGCCGACCGTACGCCCGTCGGTGTTCAGCACGTTCACCGGCAGGCCCCGGGTGGCCTGCGCGACCAGCCGCGCCCGGTGCTCGGCCACCTCGACCGCGGTGAGCCGGGCGCCGCGCTGCGCGGCGAGGGCGCCGAGCAGGCCGGCCTTGCCGCCGGGCCCGGCGCACAGGTCCAGCCAGCGACCGTCCGGGCCGTCCAGCGGCGCGACCGCCAGGGCGTTCGCCACCAGCTGGGAGCCCTCGTCCTGGACGTGGGCGCGTCCCTCGGCCACCGCCGGCAGCTCCCCCGGCGCCCCGCCGGGCAGATAGACGGCGTACGGCGAGAAGGCACCCGGCGCCCCGCCGACCTCGTCGGCCAGCTCGATCGGGTCGACCAGGCCGGGCCGGGCGCACAAATGCACCGGGGGGCGCTCGTTGTCCTCGATGAGCAGCCGCCTCGTCTCACCCAGGTCACCGCCGAGCGCCTCGGCGAAGGCCCGGACGATCCACTGCGGATGGCTGTACGCCAGTGCCAGGTGCCCGATCGGGTCGGTCTGCTCCGACGGGGCGAGCTTCGCCACCCAGCCGTCGAGGTCGCGGGTGGCCACCTCTCGGAGCACCGCGTTGGCGAAGCCGGTGGCGCCCGGGCCGACCGCCCGGACCAGGTCCACGGTCGAGGAGACCGCCGCGTGCGCCGGGACCCGGGTGTGCAGCAGCTGGTATGCCCCGAGCCGCAGCGCGTCCCGCACCGGCGGGTCGATCCGCTGCACGTCCCGGCCGGCGGCGTCGGTGATGATCGCGTCCAGGGTGCCGGTGTGCCGCAGCGTGCCGTAGGTCAACTCGGTGGCGAAGGCGGCGTCCCGTCCGGCCATCCCCTCGTCGCGCAGCATGGCCGGCAGCACCAGGTTGGCGTACGCGTCGTCCCGGTGCACCGCCGCGATCGCCTGGTACGCCACGTGCCGCGGCAGGTCGACGGTCGGCCGGCCGGGCCGGCGGCCGGCGCCGAAGCGCCCCTCGCGAGGCGACCGCTCCCCCGGCCGGGCCGGGCGCTCGGCCCGCTCCCCGCCGACGGGCCGGCGGCCCTCTCGGGAGCGCTCGGGACCGGCGTACCGTCCCGCGCCGCGCCCACCGCCGGAGCGGCCGGCGTCGTCGGACGCGTACCGCGGACCGCGCTCGCCACCACCGGAGCGCTCGCCGTCGCGGGGCCGTCCCGCGCGGTCACCGGCGGGCGGCCGGGCCGACCCGCCGCGCGGCCCGCCGGCGGAGAAGCGCTCGTCCCGGGGCTCGGCCGGCCCCGTCACGCGAACTCCTCGCCGGCGACGACCCGGGCGCCGCGCGCCCAGTCGCTCGCCGACATGGCCTTCTTGCCGGCCGCCCGCACCTCATCGAGCCGCACCGGGACGGTGGCCGTGCCGGCCAGCACGTGGGACTTCTCGACCAGCAGTTCGCCGGGCTTCAGCTCCGGGCCACCGGCCACCGGGGTGACCGGGCCGAGCTTCACCCGGTCGCCGCGGAAGGTCGTCCACGGGCCGGGGGCCGGCGTGCACGCGCGGATCCGCCGGTCCACGGCGAACGCCGGGTCGGTCCAGCGGACCCGGGCGTCCTCGACGGTCAGCTTCGGCGCGAGGGACACCCCGTCGGCGGGCTGCGGCTCGGCCCGGGCGGTCCCGTCCTCGAGCGCGTCGAGGACGGCCACCAGCAGACCCGCGCCCGCGTGGGCGAGCCGCTCCAGCAGATCCCCGGAGGTGTCGGTGGGGCGGATCTCGTCGGTGAGCGTGCCGTACACCGGGCCGGTGTCCAGCCCCGCCTCCAACTGGAAGACGCTGGCGCCGGTCACCTCGTCGCCGTGCAGCACCGCGTGCTGCACGGGAGCCGCGCCCCGCCAGGCGGGGAGCAGCGAGAAGTGCAGGTTGATCCAGCCGTGCCGGGGGATCTCCAGCGCCACCGGCGGCACCAGCGCGCCGTACGCGACCACCGGCACGCAGTCCGGGGCCAGCTCGCGGAGCCGGTCCAGGAACTCGGGCTCGCGCGGCTTCGCCGGGGTGAGCACCTCGACGCCGTGCGCGTCGGCCCAGGCGCCGACCGGCGAGCGGACCAGGCCGCGGCCACGGCCGGCGGGCGCGTCGGGACGGGTCACCACGGCCAGCAGCTCGTGACGGGACGCGGCGACGGCGTCCAGGGCGGGGACGGCGACGGCCGGCGTGCCGGCGAAGATCAGACGCACCCGGTCACCGCCCCAGCCCGAACGGGTTGCCGGCGGCGTGCGGGCTGAGCTTGACGGTCGGCGGGGCACCCGCGTCGTACCACTCGGCCTGGCGGATCGCCTTCATGGCCGCCTTCCGGCCGGCCGGGTCGAGGCGGTCGACGAAGAGCACCCCGTCGAGGTGGTCGGTCTCGTGCTGCACGCACCGGGCCATCAGGCCGGTGCCGACGATCTGCAGCGGATCCCCGTAGCCGTTGAAGCCCTTGGCGATGACGTTCTGCCGGCGCTTGGTGTCGAAGTAGAGCCCGGGGATGGACAGGCAGCCCTCCGGGCCGTCCTGCTCCTCCTCGTCGGGGAACTCCAGCACCGGGTTCACCAGGTGCCCGAGGACGTCGTCGACGTCGAAGGTGAACACCCGCAGGCCCACCCCGAGCTGCGGCGCGGCCAGGCCGGCACCGTTCTGCTCGCGCATCGTGTCGGTCAGGTCGGCGATCAGCTTGCGCAGCTCGGCGTCGAAGTCGACGACCCGGTCGGCCGGCGTGCGCAGCACCGGATCCCCGAACAGACGGATGGGCTGAACGGTCACGCGGAGTGGCTCCTTGTCTGAAACGAGTGGTGCCGTACCAGTCTACGGAGTCATCCCTGCGGCCCCCGCCGGCGTACCGCGATCGGCGCCCGGCGGCCCGTCACCCTCGGTGACGGGCAGGGTGGCGTAGCCACGCAGGTGAGCCGGACCCGGCGCCCGGGCGGCCCGGCCAGGACGCCGCCCCCTGCTCAGGCGCCGGCGCCCGGCTCCCCGGCCAGCACCGCGTCCCCGCCGAGCAGGGCGTGCTCGGGCAGCGGCAGCGCGATCCCGTGGGCGGCCGCCCAGTCGTGGATCAGGCTGGGGTTGACCTGGGCGGCGAAGTAGTCGACCGCGCTCATCCCGCCGACGACCGGCTCGTCGACCTCGGCGACCAGCTTGGCGGGCACCAGCGGAAAGCCGTTCTGCAGGGCGGCGCTGAGCCGGCGGTGTCCGTCGACCACGAAGAAGTACTCCCCGGTGTAGCCGATGGTGAGCGGCTCCAGGGCCTCGTCGCCGGCCTCGGCCACGTCACCGACGAACTCGGAGTCCCAGAGGCCCCGCAGCGTGGCGATGTCCTCGGTCGGGTAGACCCGGGCCGGGTCCAGCAGCAGCAACGGCTGGCCCTCACGCAGCACGTCCTCGCCGAGCCGCCCCTCGAACACGTCGATGACGTGCTGGATCACCTGCTCCGGGGTGGCCCGGGTGGTGTCGCAGATCAGGTCGTAGTTACGCAGCCGCGCCTTGTCGACGCCGTACCGGACCAGGAACCGGCCGCGCTCGCTCTCGCTGCGCTCCCGGAGCTTGGCCCGGGCCTCCTCCAGCGAGGTGTAGCTCTCGGCCGGGCCGGACGGGCGGGCCAGCACCCGCCGGGCCGCCTCGGTCGGCTCGGTGATCATGTGCACCTTGAGCGCGTCGGTGAAGAAGTGCCAGGCCAGCCGGGAGTCCATCACCAGGCGCTCGCCGGAGGCGGCGATGTCCCGCTGGAGCTGGTCGACGTACCCGTCGACGGCCTGGTCCAGCTCGGCGTGCAGGTTGAGCTGGAGGGCGGTCATCTGCCGCTCCTGGGCCATCTGCCGGTAGAGGTCACCGACGCTGACCCGGCGCAGCCCCAGCCGCTTGGCGATCTCGACGGAGACGGTGCTCTTGCCGCTGCCGAGGTCACCGTTGAAGACGATCGATTGACGGACGGTCACGACTGGTCCACCCCTGCTCACCGGCTGATTGACATCATCGATTTGGCGTCGCCCCCGACAACCCCAGCTCGGCGCGCCTGACGCCGCGCCACGACCTGGCGCCGTCGTCACCGCGCTCTCGCCTGCGTCGCACCCCCGGGCATGACGGGCGATGCTATCACGCAGTCTCTACCCATTTGCCGGACGAGGTGTGCGGCACGCCTCTGCGGACCTGCCGAAACACCCGAAGATTCCCGGAAAGCGTGGCCATCCGACGCCGGACGGCCACGCTGCCCGGGCGTACCTCGGTCTGCCCCTCGTGGCGAGCGGCGCGGCCGGCGGAGCGCGGGGCGGTGGGAGGCGGGGTGATCAGAAGAGGCTCAGCGGGTCGACCTGGAGGCGGACCGGGTCGGCGGCCTTACGGGCGCTGCGTTGTCCGGCCGCCTCGTGCAGCGCCTCGGCGAGCGCGGCCGCCCGGGCCCGGGGCACCCGGACCAGCATCCGCTCCCGCCCCTCGTCGGCGGGGACCGGACCGAGCACCTCCGCGCCGTCCGGCAGCCGGGCCCCGGCGAGCAGGTCCGCCACCGCGTCCGCCACACCGGTGACGCTGGCCATCCGTACCGCCGGGGGGAAACCCAGCTCACGGCGCTCGGCCAGTTCCCGGACGGCGAACCAGGCCGCGTCCCAGCGCAGCAGGGCCTGCACCGGGGCGAGGGCGCCGTCGGCGACCACCACCACCCGGCCACCCGTCACGCCCGGGCGGGCCAGCGCGGCCGCGGCCAGCCAGCGGCGCAGCGCCTCCTCGCCGGCCCGCAGGTCGGCCCGGGTGAGCAGCGCCCACGAGTCGAGCAGCAGCACCGCCCCGTAGCCACCCTCGGCGACCGGCTCCGCGCCCGGCGTGGCGACCACCAGGCCCGCCCCGCCCGGCACCGTGCTCAGCACCTCCTCCCGCCCGGAGGTGCGGACCGGCACCCCCGGGAAGGCGCGCCCCAACTCCTCGGCGGTCCGCCGGGCGCCGGTGACCGCGGCGCGCAGCCGCCGTCCACCGCACTCCGGGCAGGCGTACGCGGCGGCGACCCGGCCGCACCAGCGGCAGGCGGGCACCCGGTCGGCGGCCGGCAACGCGAGCGGCCCGGCGCAGTGCGGGCAGCGGGCCGGCGTCCGGCAGTCGGCACAGGCGACCGAGGGCAGGTAGCCCCGGCGGGGCACCTGGACCAGCACCGGCAGGTCGGCGCGGAGCGCGTCCCGGGCGGTGGTCCAGGCCAGGCTGGGCAGCCGGGCGGAGGCCGCGCCGGGGTCCCGGGCCAGCTGCGGGTCGTCCCCGGTCGGCGCGATCGCCGGCACCCGGGCCCGTACGGTCGCCCGGTCGGCGACCACCTCACGGGCCCAGCCGGTCTCCACCAGCAGCTGGGCCTCCGCGGTGCGCGCGTACCCGCCGACCAGTGCCGCCGCCGCGTCGAGCTGGGCCCGGGTGAGCAGCACCTCCCGGGCGTGCGGGTACGGCGCCCGGGGCTCGGCGTGCAGGTCGTCGCCGTCGTCCCAGATCGCCACGAGGCCGAGCCGCCCGGCCGGGGCGAACATCGCCGCCCGGGTGCC
Source organism: Micromonospora sp. NPDC047738 (assembly GCF_040642675.1). Classification (NCBI taxonomy): domain Bacteria; kingdom Bacillati; phylum Actinomycetota; class Actinomycetes; order Micromonosporales; family Micromonosporaceae; genus Micromonospora; species Micromonospora sp. NPDC047738. The sequence goes on along the minus strand of NZ_JBEYSO010000021.1, from coordinate 71,841 downwards.
GATCACCACGGGCACGTCGCCCCGCAGGGCGGCGAGGAAGGCACGGTAGCGCCGGGCCGGGCCGAGCGCGGCGGAGAGGCAGACGTGCCGGCCCGGCCCGAGGGTGCCGGTCAGGGCGGCGTCGAGGCGGTCCAGGTCCCGGGCGTCGGCCACCACGACCAGCGCGCCCCGGCCACCGGCCACGGTGGCGGCGACCGCGTCCGCGTACCGGGCCGCCCAGTCCTCCCCGGGCAGCGCGGACCAGACCGCGCGCGGCGCCCGCCCGTCGGTGAGCGCCCGCAGGAAGGCCGGCCCGGCCGGGTAGTCCCGCCACCCGCGCGGGTCCACGCTGGTCCGGTCGCCGCCGGCCGGCGCGGACGGTCGGGCGACCGCCTGCGGCGACGGCCCGGCGACCATCTCGGCGGCCGACGGGTCGGCCCCGGCGGTGGCGCCTTCCCCGCCCGGACCGTCGGCGTCGCCGGTCGTCGCCGCGGCGGCCGAGTTGTCGGCGCCGCCGGTCGTCGCCGCTGCGGCCGAGTTGTCGGCGCCGCCGGTCGTCGCAGCCGCGGCGGCCGGGTGTCCGGCGTCGCCGGGCGGCGCGGCTGCGGTGACGTCCTTCTCGACCCGGGCGTGCCGGGGCGGCACGGCGAGCCGGAGCACGTCGGCGAGGCTGCCGGCGTACCGGTCGGCGACCGCGCGGGCCAGCCGGGCGACCTCCGGCGCCAGCACCGGCACCGGCGAGACCACCTTCTCCAGGTACGCCAGCCGGGGGTGGTCGGACTCCGCCACCCGGTCCAGCAGCCAGCCGTCGACGAGCTGGCCGGCGAAGCGCACCTTCACCCGCACCCCGGGCCGCGCCTGGGCGTCCAGCTCGGCGGGGACCAGGTAGTCGAACGGCCGGTCGAGGTGGGCCAGGGGCAGGTCCACGCAGACGCGAGCGACCGGCGACCCGTCGGCGGGTCGCCGGTCGCTGCGCCTGGTCGCGGTCAGGCTCCCGCAGCCGACTTGAGGTCGGCGGCCCGGTCGGTGCTCTCCCAGGTCAGGTCCGGCAGCTCCCGGCCGAAGTGGCCGTACGCGGCGGTCTGCTGGTAGATCGGGCGGAGCAGGTTGAGGTCCCGGATGATCGCGGCCGGGCGCAGGTCGAACACCTCGGCGACGGCCTTCTCGATCGAGGCGACCGGCACGGTCTCGGTGCCGAAGGTCTCGATGAAGAGGCTGACCGGGTGGGCCTTGCCGATCGCGTACGCGACCTGCGCCTCGCAGCGCTCGGCGAGGCCGGCGGCGACCACGTTCTTGGCCACCCAGCGCATCGCGTACGCGGCCGAGCGGTCCACCTTGGACGGGTCCTTGCCGGAGAAGGCGCCGCCACCGTGCCGGGCGTAGCCGCCGTACGTGTCGACAATGATCTTGCGGCCGGTGAGGCCGGCATCACCCATCGGGCCGCCGATCTCGAAGCGTCCGGTCGGGTTGACCAGCAGCCGGTAGCCGTCGATGTCGAGACCGAGGCCCTCCAGCTCGGGAGTGATCACGTGGTCCCGGATGTCCGGGGTGAGCAGCGAGTCGAGCGAGATGTCGGCCGCGTGCTGGCTGGAGACCACGACGGTGTCGAGCCGGACCGGGCGCAGCCCGTCGTACTCGATGGTCACCTGGGTCTTGCCGTCCGGCCGCAGGTACGGGATGGTGCCGTCCTTGCGCACGGCGGCGAGGCGGCGGGCCAGCCGGTGGGCGAGCGCGATCGGCAGCGGCATCAGCTCGGGCGTCTCCGAGCAGGCGAAGCCGAACATCATGCCCTGGTCGCCGGCGCCCTGCGCGTCGAGCGCGCTCTCCGACGAGCCGGTACGCAGCTCGAACGCGTTGTCCACGCCCTGCGCGATGTCCGGCGACTGGGCGCCGATGGAGACGCTGACACCGCAGGAGGCGCCGTCGAAGCCCTTCTTCGACGAGTCGTACCCGATCTCCAGGATGGTGTCCCGGACGATGGTCGGGATGTCCGCGTACGCCTTGGTGGTCACCTCACCGGCGACGTGGACCTGGCCCGTGGTGATCAGGGTCTCGACCGCGACCCGGCTGTGCGGGTCCTGGGCGAGCAGCGCGTCGAGGATGCCGTCACTGATCTGGTCGGCGATCTTGTCCGGGTGGCCTTCCGTGACCGATTCGGACGTGAAGAGACGTGTCACGGCACTCCTAAGCATGTGAAAACTCTTTGAAAAGGTCGCTCGGCGGCAGTTTAGTCACCTGTCTCCCAGGGTGACCCCTGGAATGCGCGGTGACCAACCGTCAGGATTGCTCAATCAGCCGGGCGACCACGAGGTCCCAGACCGCGTCGGCCAGGTCCTCCTTGGGCTGCTCGGGCAGTCGGTGCACCGCACCGTCCGCCCCGATCACCGTGGCGGCGTTGGTCTCGGCGCCGAAGACCTTGTCCACGCCCACCTCGTTGATGACGATCAGGTCGGCCCGCTTACGGGCGAGCTTGGCCCGGCCGTTCGCCTCGGCGTCGCCGGTCTCGGCGGCGAAGACGACCAGCACCTGCTCCGGCCGGCGGCGCCGGCCCAGCTCCGCCGCGATGTCGGGGTTGGTGACCAGCTCGATGGTGGGGGCGCTGCCGTCGTCCGCCTTCTTGATCTTTCCGGGCGCGTAGGCCGCCGGCCGGAAGTCGGCGGGGGCGGCGGCCATCACCACGGCGTCCGCGTCCGCGGCCGCCTCGAGGGTCGCCTTGCGCAGCTCCTCGGTGGTGCCGACCCGGACCAGGTCCACGCCGGCCGGCTCGGCGAGCGTGACGTTGGCGGAGACCAGGGTGACCCGGGCGCCCCGGGCGACGGCGGCGCGGGCGAACGCGTAGCCCTGCTTGCCGGAGGAGCGGTTGCCGAGGAAGCGGACCGGGTCGAGCGGCTCGCGGGTGCCGCCGGCGGTGACCACCACGTGCCGGCCGGCGAGGTCGGCCGGGGCGGCGACGCCCCGGGCGAGCGCCCGCCGGGCGACCGCGAAGATCTCCGCCGGGTCGGGCAGCCGGCCCTTGCCGGTGTCCTTGCCGGTCAGCCGGCCGACCGCCGGCTCGATCACCCGCACGCCCCGCGACCGCAGGGTCGCCACGTTGGCGACGGTGGCCGGGTGCTCCCACATCTCGGTGTGCATGGCCGGGGCGAGCACCACCGGGCAACGGGCGGTCAGCAGGGTGTTGGTGAGCAGGTCGTCGGCGAGCCCGTGGGCGGCCTTGGCGAGCAGGTCGGCGGTGGCGGGAGCCACCACGACCAGATCGGCGTGCTGACCGAGGCGCACGTGCGGCACCTCGTGCACGTCCGACCAGACGTCGTCGGCGACCGGCTGGCCGGAGAGCGCGGCCCAGGTCGGCGCCCCGACGAACCGGAGCGCCGACGCGGTCGGCACGACGCGGACCCGGTGACCCGACTCGGTGAAGAGCCGGAGCAGCTCACACGCCTTGTAGGCGGCGATGCCGCCGCCGACCCCGAGGACGATCTCGGCGGACATCGACGCGGGCGGGTGCTACGGCTGGTCGGTCGGCTCGGCGGTGAGCAGACCCGCGTTGATCTCGCGCATGGCGATGGAGAGCGGCTTCTCCTGGGGGGTGGTCTCCACGAGCGGGCCGACGTACTCCAGCAGGCCCTCACCGAGCTGGCTGTAGTAGGCGTTGACCTGGCGCGCGCGCTTGGCGGCGAAGATCACCAGCGCGTACTTCGAGGTCGTCTTCTCGAGGAGCTCGTCGATCGGCGGGTTGGTGATGCCCTCGGGGTTGGTGGCGATGGATCCCACGAATAAACCTCTGCGTCTTGATGCACCGCCCGGAGGCGGTGGCCTCTCAACCGCTCGGGCGCGGTTGGGCCGGAGCCAGGAAGGAAGAACCGAGCAAGCCTACCAGCTCGTCCGCCGCACGCTCGGTCCGGTCGTGCGCCACGGCGTGTGTGAGGGCGGCGGCCACGGCCGGGTCCGGCCGGTGTCCGGGCGGGGCGAGGAGCACCAGCTGCGGGCCCGGCACGGCGGCCCGGACGGCGAGCGCACCGGGCAGGTCCAGCGGGAGCAGCACCGGCCGGCCCTCGGCGAGCCGGGACCGGACGCCCTCCCGCGGCACGCCCCGCCGGTACGGCCCGATCCGGCTCCACTCCAGCAGCTCGTCCGCGGCGATCATCCGGTCGAAACGGGCGGGGTCGAGGAAGAGCCGGTCGACGCCGTCCACCTCACCGGGGCACGGGGGTCGGGTGGTGGCGACCACCGGCACCCACACCAACGGAAAGCGCGCCCGGACCTGCTCGACGACACTGCACCGCCCGGCCCCCGAAGGTCCGGTCAGGACAGTGAGCCGAGCCGCCGGGCGCGCCTCGTCATCCGTGCTCACCGCTTGTTTCTACACGCCTACGGCGTTCAGTTGGCGGCGAACTCTCCAAGCAGAGCCTTGCGCTGCTGCTCGCCGAGGCCGCGCAGGCGACGGCTGTCGGCGATCTTGAGCTTCTCCATGATCTGGGTGGCCCGGATCTTGCCGATGCCCGGCATCGCCTGGAGGACGGCCGACACCTTCAGCTTGCCGACGACGTCGTCAGCCTCGGCCTGCTCGAGGACGGTGGCGAGGCTGGTCTTGCCCTGCTTGAGGTCCTCCTTCAGCTTCGCACGGGCCTTGCGGATCTCCGCGGCCTTCTCCAGCGCGGCAGCGCGCTGCTCGGGGGTCAGTGACGGGAGCGGCACCAGTTCTCCTCAGGTCCCTAGCGCGACGGGCGGAGCGCACCGTCGCTTCTGTGAAACGTGGTGTCGCTGGCAACCAAAGGGGTCCGTGGTTCCCAGCGCGGGGAAAACTAGCGGGCAACGGAGTTTTCGGCAACGTGGGCGCGCGAAGATCAACGTAAAGTGACCGAGCCGTCAGTCAGTCATGAGGTGGCGAGGGTCCTCCGGCACTCCGCCAGCACCCGCTCGGCGGCGGCCCGCAGGGCGGCCACCTCGGGCCCGGCGTGCAGCACCTCGCGGGAGTACGACGGCAGCACCGACGGCAGGCTGGACCCGAACACGGTGCGCAGGTCGGCCGCCGTGGCACCTTGCGCGCCGAGCCCCGGGGCGAGTAGCGGACCGTGTACGGCGGAGAGGTCGTGACCGGTGTCCCCGATGGTCGCGCCGACCACCAGACCGAGGCTACCGAGCGGCTCGGCACCCCGGTTGAGCTGGGAAATCTCGTCGATCACGGTCTGCGCCACGGTCCGCCCGTCGGCCGCGACGGCCCGCTGCACGGCGGCGCCCTCGGGATTCGAGGTGAGCGCCAGGACGAAGACGCCGCCACCGTGCGCGGCGGCCAGCTCGAACATCGGCGCGAGTGACCCCACCCCCAGGTACGGGCTCGCCGTGACCGCATCGACATACATCGGGCTGGATGGATCGAGGTACGCCGCGGCGTACGCGCTGACCGTGGAACCGATGTCGCCGCGCTTGACGTCGAGGAGAACGAGCGCGCCCGCCTCCCGCAACTGTCGGATAGTTGACTCAAGAACGGCGATCCCGCGGGACCCGAAACGCTCGAAGAAGGCCGACTGCGGCTTAACCACCGCGACCCGGTCACCGATCGCCTCCACCACCGTCCGGCTGAACCGGTCGAGGCCCGCGACGTCGTCAGACAGCCCCCAGCGGGCCAGCAGCCCGGGGTGCGGGTCGATACCCACGCAGAGCGGTCCCCGCTCCGCCACGGCCCGGTACAGGCGGGCGCCGAAGGTCTCCATCGCGTCTCTCCCTCTCCGTCGCGCGGCGTCGCGCCGCGGCGTACGTCGGTGTCACCCTGTCGCCGCCCGTCCCCGGGTCGGCCGTCCGTGCTGTGCGCCGCCGCGGGCCGTCCACGCGTCCCGTCGAGGGCCGCCGCCGAGGTGTGCGACGCGTGTCCCCGGCGGGCCGCCGGGGGCGGCCAGCGGGCCGGCTCAGCCCGCCTTGACCGCCGCCTCGATGCCGGCCACGATCCGCGCCACGTCCGCGTCGTCGGTGACGTACGGCGGCATGGTGTAGACGAGGTCCCGGAACGGCCGCAGCCACACGCCCTGCGCCACCGCGGCGGCGGTCGCCCGGGGAATGTCCACCTCGTGGTCGAGCTGGACCACGCCGATCGCGCCGAGCACCCGGACGTCGGCCACGCCGGGGGCGTCGCGCAGCGGCGCCAGGCCGGCCCGCAGCCCGGCGGAGATCCTCGCCACCTGCCCGGCCCAGTCCCCGGCCGCCAGCAGGCCCAGGGAGGCGTTGGCGACCGCGCAGGCGAGCGGGTTGCCCATGAAGGTCGGACCGTGCGCCAGCACCCCGTCGGCCGAGATGCCGTGGGCCACCTCGGGGGTGCAGAGCGCGGCGGCCAGGGTGAGGTAGCCGCCGGTGAGCGCCTTGCCGACGCAGAGCACGTCCGGAGCGACCCCGGCGTGCTCGGCGGCGAACATCGCCCCGGTCCGGCCGAAGCCGGTGGCGATCTCGTCGAAGACCAGCAGGATGCCGTGCGCCCGGGTCACCTCGCGCAGCACCCGCAGGTAGTGCGGGTGGTGGAACCGCATCCCGCCGGCCCCCTGCACCACCGGCTCCACGATCACCGCGGCCAGCTCGTCGGCGTGCCGTTCCACCGCGTCCACCAGGGCCGCCTCGTACGCCGGGTCGGGCGGGGTGTCGAAGCCGTCCGGCGGCACCGGCGCGAAGACCTGCCGGGGCAGCACGTCCCCCCAGAGGTGGTGCATGCCGCCCTCCGGGTCGCAGACACTCATCGGGTGGAACGTGTCGCCGTGATAGCCGCCCCGCCAGGTGCCCAGCCGGCGGCGCTGCGGCCGCCCGGTGGCCCGCTGCCACTGGAGGCACATCTTCACCGCCACCTCCACGCTGACCGAGCCGGAATCGGCCAGGAAGACGTGCTCCAGGCCGTCCGGGGCCAGCTCGACCAGGGTCCGCGCGAGGCGCACCGCGGGCTCGTGGGTGAGGCCGCCGAACATCACGTGGCTCATCCGGCCGAGCTGGTCGGTGACGGCCGCGTCCAGCACCGGGTGCCGGTAGCCGTGGATCGCCGCCCACCAGGACGACATCCCGTCCACCAGCTCCGGGCCGTCGGCCAGCCGCAGCCGTACGCCCCGGGCGCTCTCCACCACGTAGGGCGGGCTGGCCGGCGGCAGCGCCGCATACGGGTGCCAGACGTGCCGGCGGTCGGTGGCGAGGATCTCCTCGGGCGTCATCAGGCTCTCCTTCGTCTCCTCGCGGCCGGGCCGCGCGTCGGGCCCGGCGCAGCTTCCCCGCCCGGCCCTCGCCTCACCGGTGGCCGGCCGGCACCGTCGCCGGCGCGGCTGCCCGGGCGACCGACCGGACCAGGGCCGGGCCCCGGTAGATGAAACCGGTGTAGAGCTGGACCAGGCTCGCGCCGGCGTCGAACATCCGGGTCGCGTCGTCCGGGTCGAGGATGCCGCCGACCCCGACCACCGGCAGCCGGCCGCCGGTCTCCCGGTGCACGAAGGCGACCACCTCGCGGGCCCGCGCGGCCAGTGGCCGGCCGGACAGGCCGCCGGTCTCCGCACCCCGCGTCCGGTCGGCCGGGGCGAGCCCGTCGCGGGCCAGGGTGGTGTTGGTGGCGATCACCCCGGCCGCGCCCCGGTCGAGACAGACCGCCAGCAACTCGGCGATGGCCGGCTCGGTCAGGTCGGGGGCGATCTTCACCAGCACCGGCTTCTCCCCCACCAGCGCCGCCAGCAGCGCGTCCAGGTGGGACCGGTCCTGCAGGGACCGCAGGCCGGGGGTGTTCGGCGAGGACACGTTGACCGCGAAGTAGTCGCCGTGCTCCCGCAGCGCCCGGTAGGACGCCAGGTAGTCCTCGACCGCCTCGCCCAGCGGGGTCACCTTGGACTTACCGAGCGAGATCCCCAGGGGTACGCCGATCGGGCGCGGCAGCGCCGCCAGCCGGGCCGCGAGGGCCTCCGCGCCGGCGTTGTTGAAGCCCATCCGGTTGACCACGGCCTCGCTGTCCCGCAGCCGGAACAGCCGGGGCCGGGGGTTGCCCGGCTGGGCGTGCGCGGTGACCGTGCCGACCTCGACGAAGCCGAAGCCGAGCGCCGGCCAGGCCGGCAACGCGACCCCGTTCTTGTCCATACCGGCCGCCAGCCCGACCGGGTTCGGGAAGTCCACCCCGAACACGGTGCGCGGCGCGGACCGGAGGTAGCGGGCGCGCAGCGCCGCCAGCACGGCCGGCCGCCGCGACACCGAGGCCAGCCGGTCCAACGTCCACTCGTGCGCCCGCTCGGCGTCCCCGCCCCCGATCCGAAACAACTGCGGCCGCACCACCCGCTCGAAGATCACCCCGCGCCTCCCCGGCCCCGGGCCCCGTCGATCATGAGGTTGACGGCGATGTCGATCTCCTCGACCGCCGCCAACCTCATGATCACCGCGAGGGTGCCGGCGGTCACTGGGCGGCTCGCAGGGTGGCGTGGAGGTCCTGCAGGGGGCGGACGCGCATGTCGCCCCGGATGCGGGCCTCGATGCCCATGACTGCGGCGGCGGCGCCGGGGACCGTGGTGATGCAGGGGATGTCCGCGGTCACCGCGGCGCTGCGGATCTCGTACCCGTCGGAGCGGGCGCTCGCGCCCGAGCCCTGCGGGGTGTTCACCACCAGAGCCACGTCGCCGCCGAGGATCAGCGACACCGCGTCCTCGCCCGCACCGGCCTCGAAATGCTTGCGGATCTGCTCGCAGGCGATCCCGTGCCGGCGCAGCACCTCGGCGGTGCCGGTGGTGGCGACGATCTCGAAGCCCAGGTCGGCCAGGCGCTTGATCGGGAAGACCATCCCGCGCTTGTCCCGGTTCGCCACCGAGACGAAGATCTTGCCGGCGGTCGGCAGCGACCCGTACGCGGCGGACTGCGACTTGGCGAAGGCGTGCCCGAAGTTGGTGTCGATGCCCATCACCTCGCCGGTGGACTTCATCTCCGGGCCGAGCAGCACGTCGATCCCCTTGCCGGCCGGCGTACGGAACCGCTTGAACGGCAGCACCGCCTCCTTGACCGCGATCGGGGCGTCGGCCGGCATGGTGCCGCCGTCCCCAGTCGGCGGGAGCATCCCCTCGGCGCGCAGCTCGGCGATGGTGGCGCCGAGCGCGATCCGGGCCGCCGCCTTGGCCAGCGGCACCGCGGTCGCCTTGGAGACGAACGGGACCGTCCGGGACGCCCGCGGGTTCGCCTCCAGCACGTAGAGCATGTCGCCCTGCAGGGCGTACTGGACGTTCAGCAGGCCGCGCACGCCGACCCCGCGGGCGATCGCCTCGGTGTAGCGGCGTACCTGGGCCAGGTGCGAGCCGGCCAGGGTGATCGGCGGCAGCGCGCAGGACGAGTCGCCGGAGTGGATGCCGGCCTCCTCGATGTGCTCCATCACGCCGCCCAGGTAGACCTCGCCGTCGGCGTCGCAGAGCGCGTCCACGTCGATCTCGATGGCGTCGTCGAGGAAGCGGTCCACCAGCACCGGGTGGTCGGGCGAGATGTCGGTGGCTCGGCCGATGTAGTCGCGCAGGGTGGCGTCGTCGTAGACGATCTCCATGCCCCGCCCGCCGAGCACGTACGACGGGCGGACCAGCACCGGATAGCCGATCTCGTCGGCGATCGCCTTCGCCTCGTCGTAGGAGGTGGCCGTGCCGTGCGCCGGAGCGCGCAGCCCGGCCCGGGCCAGCACCGCGCCGAACGCGCCCCGCTCCTCGGCCAGGTGGATCGACTCCGGCGAGGTGCCGACCACCGGGACCCCGGCGTTCTTGAGCCGCCGGGCCAGGCCGAGCGGGGTCTGCCCGCCGAGCTGCACGATCACGCCGACCACGCCCGGGCCGCCGGCCGCCCGGCCGGAGGAGTCCTCGGCGTGCCAGACCTCCAGGACGTCCTCGAAGGTCAGCGGCTCGAAGTAGAGCCGGTCGGCGGTGTCGTAGTCGGTGGAGACGGTCTCCGGGTTGCAGTTGACCATCACGGTCTCGTAGCCGGCGCCTTCGACGCCGGAACCGAAACCGGCGCCTTCGACGCCGGAACCGGACGCAGCGGCTGAGCCGATGGGCGCGCTGCGCAGCGCCTGGACGGCGTGCACGCACGAGTAGTCGAACTCGATGCCCTGCCCGATCCGGTTCGGCCCGGAGCCCAGGATGATCACCTTGGGCCGGTCCGAGGGCGCGACCTCGGTCTCCTGGTCGTACGTCGAGTAGTGGTAGGGCGTGGTCGCCTCGAACTCGGCGGCGCAGGTGTCGACCGTCTTGTAGACCGGGCGTACCCCCAGCCGGTGGCGCAGGGCCCGGACGCCGTCCTCGCCGGCCAGCTCGGGGCGGAGCGCGGCGAGCTGCCGGTCGGACAGCCCGGCCCGCTTGGCCCGGCGCAGCAGGTCGGCGTCGAGCACCGGGGTGTCGACGATCTCGGCGCGCAGCTCGACCAGCGCCGCGATCTGGTCCAGGAACCAGGGGTCCATCCCGCCGGACGCCTCGGCGACCTCCGCGATCGAGGCGCCGAGCCGCAGCGCCCGCTCCACCGTGTAGAGCCGGCCGTCGTGCGGCATGCGCAGCGCGGCGAGGGTGTTCTCCTTCGTCGCGTCGGCCGGGTCCGGCCGGGTCCAGAACCCGCCGGCCTTGGTCTCCATCGAGCGCATCGCCTTGTTCAGCGCCTCGGTGAAGTTGCGGCCGAGGCTCATCGCCTCGCCGACCGACTTCATGGTGGTGGTCAGCTCCTGGTCCGCGCCGGGGAACTTCTCGAACGCGAACCGGGGGATCTTCACCACCACGTAGTCCAGCGTCGGCTCGAACGCCGCCGGGGTCTTCAGGGTGATGTCGTTGGGGATCTCGTCCAGGGTGTAGCCGATGGCCAGCTTCGCCGCGATCTTGGCGATCGGGAAGCCGGTGGCCTTCGAGGCCAGCGCCGAGGAGCGGGACACCCGGGGATTCATCTCGATCACGACAATCCGGCCGTCGGCCGGGTTCACCGCGAACTGGATGTTGCAGCCGCCGGTGTCCACCCCGACCTCGCGCAGCACCGCGATGCCGAGGTCGCGCAGCCGCTGGTACTCCCGGTCGGTCAGGGTCATCGCCGGGGCCACGGTGACGCTGTCGCCGGTGTGCACACCCATCGGGTCGAGGTTCTCGATCGAGCAGACCACCACCACGTTGTCGTGGCGGTCGCGCATCAGCTCAAGCTCGTACTCCTTCCAGCCGAGCACGCTCTCCTCGATGAGCACCTCGTGCACCGGGCTGGCGGCCAGGCCGGCCCCGGCGATCCGCCGCAGGTCCTCGTCGTTGTGGGCCATGCCGGAGCCGAGGCCGCCCATGGTGAACGACGGCCGGATCACCACCGGCAGGCCCAGCTCGGCGACGGTCTCCTCGACCTCGGCCATCGAGTGGCAGACCCGGGAACGGGGCACCAGCGAGGACGGGTCGTCGAGGCCGATCCGGACGCCGGCCTTGGCGACGATGTCCTTGAACAACTGCCGGTCCTCACCGCGCCGGATCGCCTCGATGTCGGCGCCGATCAGCTCGACGCCGTACTTCTCCAGGATCCCGGCCTCGTGCAGGGCGACCGCGGTGTTCAGCGCGGTCTGGCCGCCCAGGGTGGGCAGCAGCGCGTCGGGACGCTCCTTGGCGATGACCAGCTCGACGAACTCCGGGGTGATCGGCTCGACGTACGTGGCGTCGGCGAACTCGGGGTCCGTCATGATCGTCGCCGGATTGGAGTTGACCAGGCTGACCCGGATCCCCTCGCTGCGCAGCACCCGGCAGGCCTGGGTGCCGGAGTAGTCGAACTCGCAGGCCTGCCCGATCACGATCGGCCCGGAGCCGATCACCAGGACGTGCTTGAGGTCGGTCCGCTTAGGCATTCTTTCCGCCTTCACTGTGATTCAGGTCGAGGCCGCGGCCCTCGCTCTGCTTCCGGTCGAGGGCGACACCGCCCTCGATCAGCTCGGCGAAGCGGTCGAAGAGGTAGTCCGCGTCGTGCGGGCCGGCCGCCGCCTCCGGGTGGTACTGGACGGTGAAGGCGGGCACATCCTTGGCCCGCAGCCCCTCGACCACGTTGTCATTGAGGCAGACGTGCGACACCTGGACGCCGCCGAACGCGGTGTCGATCACCTGGTCGGGGACCACCGCCCCGGCCTGCGCACCGGGCACCTCCACGGCGAAGCCGTGGTTGTGGCTGGTCACCTCGACCTTGCCGGTGGCCCGGTCGAGCACCGGCTGGTTGATGCCGCGGTGCCCGTAGCCCAGCTTGTAGGTGCCGAAGCCGAGTGCCCGACCCAGGATCTGGCTGCCGAAGCAGATGCCGAAGAGCGGGATCCGCCGGGTCAGCACCTCCCGGGCCAGGGCCACCGGACCGTCGGCGGTGGCCGGATCGCCCGGGCCCGGGGAGAAGAACACCGCGTCCGCCCCGGTGGCGAGCAGGTCCTCGATGCTGGCGGTGGCGGGCAGCACGTGGGTGGTCACTCCGCGCGCCGCCAGCCGGCGGGGCACGTTGCGCTTGATGCCCAGGTCCAGCGCCGCGACGGTGAACCGGTGCGGGCCCTGCGCCTCGACCACGTACGGCTCGGCGGTGGTCACCTCGGCGGAGAGGTCCGCGCCGACCATCTGCGGCGACCGGCGTACCCGGTCGAGGAGGGCGGCCGGGTCGTCGTCGACGCTGGAGATGCCCACCCGCATGGCGCCCCGCTCGCGCAGGTGCCGGGTGAGCGCCCGGGTGTCCACCCCGCTGATGCCGACCACGCCCTCGGCGGCGAGCCGGTCCTCCAAGCCGCCGGTGGCCCGCCAGTTGGAGCCGATCCGGGCCGGGTCCCGCACCACGTACCCGGCGACCCAGATCCGGCCGGACTCGTCGTCCTCGTCGTTGACGCCGGTGTTACCGATGTGCGGCGCGGTCTGCACCACCACCTGCCGGTGGTACGAGGGGTCGGTCAGGGTCTCCTGATAGCCGGTCATGCCGGTGTTGAAGACCGCCTCACCGAAGGTCTCCCCGACGCTGCCGTACGCCTCGCCGTGGAAGGTGCGCCCGTCCTCGAGGACGAGGATCGCGGGCCTGCGCTTGGTCACTGTGCCGGCCTTTCGTTCGCGACTGCGGGACTCCGCTTCGCTGCATTCCTCGCGCTCACTTGACTGCCTTTCCGTCCAGGACCGTCGGCTCGCCGCGCAGGAAGGTCGCCACGATGCGACCTGGCAGCGTCATGCGGGCGTACGGGGTGTTGCGACTGCGACTGGCCAGCTCCGCCGGTTCGATGACGCGGCGGACGGCCGGGTCGACCAGGGTCAGGTTGGCCGGCACGCCGGGGGCCGGGTCGAGGCCGTGCCCGTCCAGCCCGGCGATCCGGGCCGGGGCGCGGGACATCCGCTCGGCGATCAGGTCCCACTGCGGGCCGACCACGTCGAGGGCGATCGACAGCGCCGTCTCCAGGCCGAGCATGCCCGGCCGGGCGTACGCCCACTCGCACTCCTTGTCCTCCACCGCGTGCGGGGCGTGGTCGGTGGCGATGATGTCGATCACGCCCTCGGCCAGCGCGGCCCGCAGCGCGGCGACGTCGGCCGCGGTCCGCAGCGGCGGGTTGACCTTGTAGACCGGGTCGTAGGGAGCCACCGGGCTCCAGTTGTTCGCGAGTGCGGGGCTCGCCAGCTCACTCCGCCCGCTCACGACCTCGTCGGTGAGCAGCAGGTGGTGCGGGGTCACCTCGGCGGTCACCTTCACCCCGCGCGCCTTGGCGTGCCGCAGCACCTCCACGCTGCCGGCCGTGGAGACGTGGCAGACGTGCAGCCGGCTGCCGACGTGCTCGGCCAGCAGCACGTCCCGGGCGATGATCGCCTCCTCGGCGACCGCCGGCCAGCCGGTCAGCCCGAGCCGGGTGGAGACCTCGCCCTCGTGCATCTGCGCGCCCTCGGTGAGCCGCGGCTCCTCGGCGTGCTGGGCGATCACCCCGTCGAACGCCTTAACGTACTCCAGGGCCCGGCGCATCAGCTTCGGGTCGGCGACGCAGTGCCCGTCGTCGGAGAAGATCCGCACCCGGGCCGCCGAGTCGGCCATCGCGCCCAGCTCGGCCAGGCGCTCGCCGGCCAGGCCGACGGTGACCGCGCCGATCGGCTGCACGTCGACCAGCCCGGCCTCCCGGCCGAGCCGCCAGACCTGCTCGACCACGCCGGCCGTGTCGGCGACCGGCGAGGTGTTGGCCATCGCGCAGACCGCGGTGTAGCCGCCGAGGGCCGCGGCCCGGGAGCCGGACTCGACGGTCTCGGCGTCCTCCCGGCCGGGCTCGCGCAGGTGGGTGTGCAGGTCGACCAGGCCGGGCAGGGCGACCAGGCCGGTGGCGTCGACCACCGTGGCGTCCGGCGCGGTCAGCCCCGCGCCGGTCTCCGCCACAACGCCGTCGCGGATCAGCAGGTCGGTCGGCGCGCCGCCGACCACACTCACGTTCCGGATCAGGTACGCGGTCACCGGTTGTTCCCTCCGAGCAGCAGGTAGAGGACGGCCATCCGCACGGAGACCCCGTTGGCGACCTGTTCGACGATGGTGGAGCGGGGTGAGTCGGCGACCTCGGGCGTGATCTCCATGCCCCGGTTCATCGGGCCGGGGTGCATGACGATCGCGTGCTCGGGCAGCCGGCGCAGGCGCGGCCCGTCGAGCCCGTAACGGCGGGCGTACTCGCGGGCCGAGGGGAAGTAGGAGTCGTTCATCCGCTCCCGCTGCACCCGCAGCATCATCACCACGTCCACACCGGGTAGAACGGCGTCGAGGTCGTAGGAGACGTCGGTGCCCGGCGCGAGTGCCGGCGAGATGTCGACCGGGATGAGGGTGGGCGGGCCGACCAGGGTGACCTTGGCACCGAGGGTGGAGAGCAGCAGCACGTTGGAGCGGGCCACCCGGGAGTGCAGCACGTCGCCGACGATCGCCACGTGCAGGCCGGCGAGCCGGCCCAGCCGGGCGCGCATCGTGTACGCGTCGAGCAGCGCCTGGGTGGGGTGCTCGTGGGTGCCGTCGCCGGCGTTGACCACCGACCCGTCCACCCAGTTCGCCAGCCGGTGCGGGGCGCCGGAGGCCGGGTGCCGGACGACCACCGCGTCGGCCCCCATGGCCTGCAGGGTGAGGGCGGTGTCCTTCAGGCTCTCGCCCTTGGTGACGCTGGAACCCTTCGCGGAAAAGTTGATCACATCGGCGCTGAGCCGCTTGGCGGCCGCCTCGAACGAGATCCGGGTCCGGGTGGAGTCCTCGTAGAAGAGGTTCACCACGGTCCGGCCGCGCAGCGCGGGCAGCTTCTTGACCTCGCGACCGGCGACGGTGGCCATCTCGGCCGCGGTGTCCAGGATCTGGGTGGCGGTGGCCGCGTCCAGGTCGCCGCCGGAGAGCAGGTGCCTGATCATGACGGGCTACCCCCGTAGAGCTTGACCTCGTCGGCGCCGTCGGTCTCGGCGAGGGTGACCTTGACGCTCTCGGCGAGCGCGGTCGGGATGTTCTTGCCGACGTAGTCGGCCCGGATCGGCAACTGCCGGTGGCCGCGGTCGACCAGGACGGCGAGCTGCACGGAGGCCGGGCGGCCGACGTCGCTCAGCGCGTCGAGGGCGGCCCGCACGGTACGGCCGGAGAAGAGCACGTCGTCGACGAGGATCACCCGCCTGCCGTCGATCCCGCCCGCGGGCAGGTCGGTCGGGCCGACCGCGCGGGTGGCATGCCGGCGCAGGTCGTCGCGGTAGAGCGTGATGTCGAGCACGCCGACCGGGACGGTCACGTCCTCGAAGGTGCTGATCCGGGCGGCGAGGCGCCTCGCCAGCGGGACGCCGCGGGTGGGAATGCCCAGCAGCACGGTCTCGGCGGCGCCCTGGGTCTTCTCCAGGATCTGGTGGGCGATGCGGTCGACCACCCGCGACACGTCGGCGGCGGTGAGGATGACCTTCACCGAGGGTTGTCGTGGCGGCGACGTACGGGCAGCCGGTGGGTAGGCCACGGCGGACCTCCTTCCCCGCCTCACGGGACGGGTCGTTAAAGGATGTCTGGTCTTCCGGCGGGCCGCAGGCGGCCCGGACCGGGGCTTCACGCCACGTTACCAGCGGTCACCGGGCCGACCGTCGGCGGTACTGACCCCCGGGTCAGGCCGGCGAAACCGGGACAAGTCCCCCGCCTGCCCCAACGGTAACGTCACGAGCACTTGACCCGGTGTCCCAATCCCCGTACCGTCACGCTCCGTAGCGATAGCTGGGAGAACCCCGAGCAGCACTGGGAGTGTCCGAATGCCCTCTGAATACGCCAAGTCGCTGGGCGCCCGCCTGCGCTCCATCCGCCAGCAGCAGGGCCTGTCCCTGCAGGGGGTGGAGGAGAAGTCGAACGGGCGGTGGAAGGCTGTGGTGGTCGGCTCGTACGAGCGTGGCGACCGGGCCGTCACCGTGTCCCGCCTGGCGGAGCTGGCCGACTTCTACCGCGTTCCCGTCTCGGAGCTGCTGCCCGACGGCAGCGGGGTGCGCCACGAACCCACCAGCAAGATCGTCCTGGACCTGGAGCGGCTCTACGACGAGGCCTCCGAGGACCTCGCGTACGTCGCCCGGTACGCCCGCGCCATCCAGCAGCAGCGCGGCGACTACAACGGCCGGGTGCTCTCCATCCGCGCCGACGACCTGCGGGCCCTCGCGATCGTCTACGACGCCTCGCCGTCGGGTCTGATCGAGCGGCTCACCGAGCACGGCGTGCTGGTCGCCGACCCGCGCGCGTTCTTCGCGTCCTGACCCGCTGTCGCCACGACGAGGGCCCGTGCCGGACGGCACGGGCCCTTCGTCGTTCGTGGTGACGCCGCCGGTCAGCGGGTGGCGTACTCGGCGATCCGGCCGAGGATGCCGTTGAGGAAGCGCGGCGAGTCGTCGGTCGACATCTGCCGGGCCAGCTCGACGGCCTCGCTGATCGCCACCGCGTCGTCGATCTCGTCGACGTAGAGCAGCTCGTAGACCGCGATCCGGGCCAGGTTACGGTCGACCACCGGCATCCGGTCGAGCGTCCAGCCCTCGGCGTAGCTGGCGATCAGCTCGTCGATCCGGTCGAGGTGCGCCGCGACGCCCTCGACCAGGCCCACCGCGTAGCCCAGGTGCTCGGGGCGCGGCTTCTCGATCCGCTCGAGGTACCCGGCCAGCACCTCGACCGGCGGGCGGTCCCGCAGGTCGGCCTCGAAGAGCACGTCCAGCGCCCGCTTGCGCGCCTTGCGGCGCGCCGGCATCTGCTGCTTGGGAGCCTCGGCCATCAGGCGCGGCCGAGGTAACGGCCGTCGCGGGTGTCGACCTTGATCTTCTCGCCGGTGGTGATGAAGAGCGGCACCTGGACGGTCGCGCCGGTCTCGACGGTGGCCGGCTTGTTGCCGCCGGTCGACCGGTCGCCCTGCAGACCCGGCTCGGTGTAGGTGACCTCGAGCACGACCGAGGTCGGCAGCTCGATGTACAGCGGCACACCCTCGTGGGTGGCGACGGTCGCCTCGGCCTCGGGGAGGAGGTAGTTGGCGGCCTCGCCGACGGTGCCGCCGGGGACGCTGATCTGGTCGAACGTCTCCAGGTCCATGAAGACGTAGTCCTCGCCGTCGGCGTACAGGTACTGCATGTTGCGCTTGTCGACGGTCGCGGTGTCGACCTTGGTGCCCGCGTTGAAGGTCTTGTCGACCACCTTGCCGGACAGCACGTTCTTCAGCGTGGTACGCACGAACGCACCGCCCTTACCGGGCTTGACGTGCTGGAACTCGACGACGGCCCACAGCTCGCCGTCGAGGTTGAGTACCAGGCCGTTCTTGAGGTCGTTGGTGGTGGCCATTTCCTGCCTTGATCATCAATTGGCGGACAGACCCAAGAAGTCTACAAGCTGTGTCGAACCGGGTCCGCCGCGCTGCGCGCGGGGCCGGCCGGGTGCCCGCCGGGCGAGCGGCCGAACGTGCCGGACATCACCCAGAGCGACAGTCATGGCCACCGGAGGCACCGACCGCACCCGCCTTTGCTCTGCAGCCATCGGCGCAACACGCACGCTCCGTGACGAAGCCGGGCGACGATCCGGGCGGGGGCGGAGCCGGTCGTTGCAGCTCAACCGGGTGATGCGTGGATGGCTGCAGAGCAAAGGGCAGTGACCACCCCACGCCGGGGCGGCAGACCCGGCAACGGAACGTGACGAAGATGACGAACACGGAGAGCCACAGCCGGCGGCACGGGCGCGGGCCGATCGTGCTCGGGGCGGGCGGACCGCGCGGAGGGTGCGCCGGCGCGGGCGGCAGGGGGCGAGCCGCCGGGACGGGTCAGGCGTCGCCGGCCAGCCGGGCGGCCAGGTGGCGCAGGGCGAGCCGGTAGCCGTCCACGCCCAGGCCGCAGATCACCCCGGTCGCCACCGCGGAGACCACCGAGTGGTGCCGGAACTCCTCGCGGGCGTGGATGTTGGAGATGTGCACCTCGACCAGGGGGCCGCGGAGCATGGCGCAGGCATCCCGGACCGCGATGGAGTAGTGCGACCAGGCGGCCGGGTTGAGCACCACCGCTGCCCCCTCGTCGGCCGCCGCGTGCAGCCAACCCAGCAGCTCGTGCTCGGCGTCGGTCTGCCGGACGACCACGTCCAGCCCCAGCTCCCGGCCGGTGTCCACGCACAGGGTCACCAGGTCGGCGTAGCTGGTGACGCCGTACACGTCGACCTGGCGGGTGCCGAGCCGCCCCAGGTTAGGCCCGTTGAGCACGTACACCCTCATGAGCTGATCTCCCGGTAGGCGTCGTGCAGCAGCTCGTCGTCCGGGCCCTCCAGGATCGCCGGGCGGGCCGGCCCGTCCAGCACCACGAAGCGCAGCGTGTTCCCGCGGGCCTTCTTGTCCACCCGCATGGTGGCCAGCAGGCGCTGCCAGGCGTCGGCCCGGTAGGTGGTGGGCAGACCGAGCAGGCCCAGCACCGCGCGGTGCCGCTCGGCGGTGGCCGGGTCCAGCCGGCCGGCGAGCCGGGCCAGGGTGGCCGCGTAGACCAGGCCCACCGCAACGGCGTGACCGTGCCGCCAGCGGTAGCCCTCGACCTTCTCGATCGCGTGGGCCAGGGTGTGCCCGTAGTTGAGCACCTCGCGTACCCCGGACTCGCGCAGGTCCCCGGAGACCACGTCGGCCTTGACCCGAATCGCCCGTTCGATCAGCTCACGGGCCACCGATCCGGCCGGGTCGACGGCGGCTGCCGGGTCCCGCTCGACCAGGTCGAGGATCACCGGGTCGGCGATGAAACCACACTTGACCACCTCGGCCATCCCGGCGGCCACGTCGACCGGGGGCAGGGTGTCCAGGGTCGCCAGATCGCAGATCACCCCGGCGGGCGGATGGAAGGCGCCGACCAGATTCTTGCCGACCGCGGTGTTGATCCCGGTCTTGCCGCCCACCGCGGCGTCGACCATGCCCAGCAGCGAGGTCGCCACGGGCACCCAGCGCACCCCGCGCAGCCAGCAGGCCGCCACGAAACCGGCCAGGTCGGTGACGGCGCCGCCGCCCACCCCCACCACGGCGTCGGTACGGGTGAAGCCGGCCTCGCCGAGCCGGTCCCAGCAGGCGGCGGCCACGTCGATGTGCTTGCCCGCCTCGGCGTCCGGCACCTCGATCAGCAGCGGCGCGACACCGGCCGCCCGCACCTGTTCGGCGATCCCCTCGGCCAGGCCCTTCAACGCCGGCGCGTGCAGGAAGGCCACCCGTTCCGCGCCGGGCAGCAGCCGCGGCGGCGGGGTGAGCAGGTCACGACCCACGAGCACCTCGTACGGCCGCTCGCCGCCGACCGGGATCCGCGTCACCTCGTCGGTCATCGCGCCGCCCGCCCGTCGGCCGTGAGCAGGGCGGCGAGTTCGACGGCGAGCTCCTCCGGGGTACGCCCGTCGGTGACCACGGTGGCAGTCGCCACCTCCGCGTAAAGCGGCCGACGCTGCTCCATCAGGTGTTTCAGTGTGGCCCGGGGGTTGAGCGCCAGCAGTGGCCGGCCGGCGCCCAGGCCGACCCGCTTCACCGCGTCGGGCAGCTCCACCGACAGGTGCACGACGGTGTGCCCGATCAGCGCGGCGCGGTTCTCCTCGGCGAGGACCGCGCCCCCGCCGAGGGCGAGCACCCCGGGGTGCGAGGCCAGCGCCGCCGCCACCGCCGCCCGTTCGAGGGTACGGAAGTGGTCCTCCCCCTCGTCGACGAAGATCTCCGGGATCGGCTTTCCGGCGAGCTGCTCGATGTCGGTGTCGGTGTCCCGGAACGCCACGCCGAGCGCGGCGGCGAGCGCCAGCCCCACCGTGGTCTTGCCGGACCCGGGCGCCCCGACCAGCACGCAGACCGGCCGGATCACCGGATCACCAGGGCGTCGAGGTAGCCGGCCAGGTTGCGGCGCATCTCGGCGACCGAGTCGCCGCCGAACTTCTCCACCGCGGCCTCGGCGAGCACCAGGGCCACCATCGCCTCGGCCACCACCGCCGCGGCCGGCACCGCGCAGACGTCGGAGCGCTGGTTGATCGCGGTGGCCGGCTCCCCGGTGGCGACGTCGACCGTGGACAGGGCCCGGTTCAGCGAGGAGATCGGCTTCATCGCGGCCTTCACCCGCAGCGGTTCACCGGTGGTGATGCCGCCCTCCAGGCCGCCGGCCCGGTCGGTCACCCGGCGTACCCCGGCGGCCGTGGGCAGGATCTCGTCGTGCGCCTCCGAGCCGCGCGAGCGGGCCTGCTGCCAGCCGTCGCCGATCTCCACGCCCTTGATGGCCTGGATGGACATCAGCGCGGTGGCCAGCCGGGCGTCGAGCTTCCGGTCCCACTGCACGTGGCTGCCCAGGCCCGGCGGCACCCCGTACGCGAGCACCTCGACCACGCCGCCCAGGGTGTCGGCGTCCTTCTTCGCGGCGTCGACCTCGGCGACCATCCGGGCGCTGGCCTCCGGATCGAGGCAGCGCAGCGGGTCGGCGTCGATCCGCGCGGCATCCTCCGGGGTCGGACGCAGGCCGGGCTTCACAGCGACCGGGCCGAGCTCCACCACGTGGGAGACGATCTCCACGCCGAGCGCCTGCTTCACCAGAGCCTTGGCGACCGTGCCCACGGCGACCCGGGCGGCGGTCTCCCGGGCGCTGGCCCGCTCCAGGATCGGCCGGGCGTCGACGTGGCCGTACTTCTGCATCCCGGCCAGGTCGGCGTGGCCCGGGCGGGGACGGGTGAGCGGGGCGTTGCGGGCCTGCCCGGCCAGCTCCACCGGGTCGACCGGGTCGGCGGCCATCACGGTGCGCCATTTCGGCCACTCCGAGTTGCCGACCCGGATCGCCACCGGGCTACCCAGCGTCACGCCGTGCCGCAGGCCGCCGATGATCTCGACCTCGTCCTGCTCGAACGACATCCGCGCGCCCCGGCCATAGCCGAGCCGGCGGCGGGCCAGCTCACCGGAGATCTCCGCGGTGGTCAGCTCGACGCCGGCGGGCACCCCGTCCAGCATCGCGACGAGGGCGGGTCCGTGCGATTCACCTGCAGTCAGCCAGCGCAACACAGCGGTCAGTCTGTCACGCCCGGTGTCCGCCCCGATGCTCCGCCCACCGCGTCCCGCCCTGCGGACGGGCTGAGCACCCGGGGCTGAACCTGGTCGGACCCCGCGCAGCTCGTGGTTTCCAGTTAGCCGGCCAGCGGACGTCGGCGCACCGCTCTAGGTACGGCCGCCAGGAGAAGTCCGAGAACGACGGCGATCCCGCCGAGATACGCCAGCGGCCGCAGCCCGAAGAAGGTATAACCGAGCCAACCGGGGGTCGGACCTGTCGGGTCGAGGTAGGCCGTGAGGATCGCTGCCCCGCTGAGCAGCGTCGCGGGGAGCACCGCCAGGAGGCCACCGCCGCACAGCAATGCGACAACCTTCCGCCGGCCGGGGTGCAACCGGTGCGCCCGCTGAAATACGTAGGCGGCCAGCAGCCAGCCGGCCGGTCCACCGACAACGAGTCCGACACCGGTCAGCGAAAGAGCGTCGGCGGGCGTCGTACGAGTGAGGGCGACCTGCAGCCCGTAATGAGACTCGTCCAGGTCCCCCTCGGAAAAGATCTCGACCAACCAGCCTTCCTTGATGGCCGCTACCTCCGGGCAGCATCCGCTCAGGTCGCTGCTCCGCAGTTTCCAGCCGGCCTCCTGCATACGACGGCCAGCCGCCTCAACCATGTCCCGCCGAGGCTGGTCGTCCGAATACGTGAACTGGAAGAAGACCTTTCCTGCCCGATATTCGTCCGTCCCTCCCAACAAATAGAACCAGCGCGGATCGAGATACTCCGGATTCTGATCGAAGGTGAAGTCCCACCGTTGCGGCTCTACCGGCGCTCCTGGCGGTAGTGCCCGGCCGACCAGTTGACGCACTTCGACGTCTCGGGGCAAGGGTGGGGCGCTGCGCCAGCCAAGAAAGTTGCCGAAAGCTCCCAACGCCACCGCGGCGGTCACGGCCGCACTCACGGCGAGGGTGACGCCGAGAGCCCCCCAGACACGGAAGCGGTATTGAATAGCTCCTAGAAGAAGGCTCGGAGCCTTCATCGTCTGTGGCATTGGTTCTCCTTGTCTGGTTCCCGCATGGCCACGACAGATGTAGCCATGAACGACACATTGCCCTGCCCGGAGAGGGCCGCAGCGTGCTCGCTGCGGCCCTCTCCGCCGGCATCGCCGGAGCGGTCAACTGCCGGTCAGGACCACCACACGCTCACCGTGAGCCGTTCCCAGCCGTAGATGGGGCGCCACCATCCGTACAGCCGGACTGCGTCGGTGTCCTTCCAGTAGCGACGAGAGGAGTTCCACGGGTAGAGCCACTGCAGCGGAGTCCTCGAGCAGAGCTTGTACGCCCCACAGCGGTCACGTGCGATCCGCACCTTCGCCGGACCGAGGTTGTAGACCGCGCCGCAGAACCAGGTGCAGTCGGTGGACCCCTCACCGCTGGCGTCGTAGCAGGTCAGCGGATCGGCAGAGCAGTACTCGTAAATGTTGGCGCTGCCCTGATAGACGGGATCGACCTGGAGGAAGCGACCCGTCGCGGGGTTGTAGAGCCGTACACCCATCAGGATCAGACCTGCCGGCGTATCGCTGGCGCGGAGCTCGGAGCCCAACCACCCGTATCTCCGCGCACCTGCGTCAGCACTGTTGCGAGGCAGCCCGTACTCGGTCTGTTCGCTCGTGAAGGACAGCCCGGACCCGCTGCCCGACATCCCGGCGACCACGTCACCATGCAGGTTCAGCAGGGTCCACGTGGTGCCACTGGCGCTGCTGACGGTACCGGCCACACCGGTCAGGCTGATGACCGGACGGGACACGTTTGTGCCACCCTCGTCGGTCCAGGCCGGATTGTCGCCGTCTCCGCTGTAGTGATGCTTCTTCGTCTCACCGGAGGCGGTGTCGGTCCATGACCGGAGCCTGGTCGCCATGACGTCCAGGTCGTAGCTTGCCGTACGGGTGCCCTGGGTGATCGTTCTCACCATGTCGTTGACGTGGTACGTGAGCTGTGCGGCGCCTCCGGCTACCGCAGAGTCCCCGGCCGGCTGGCTGAGGACCCGCCCGAGAGCGTCGTACGTGTAGCCAGCGCCATCAGTCCGGGCAGCGCTGTCGTACGTCCACGAGCGCGTCGTGGTCGCAGTCGCGGTTTGACAGGCACCGCTCGCGTCCGGGCCGTACTCTACAAGGCCGGTCCGGTTGGTTCCCTCGTCAAGGTCGTACGCACGAACGACGCACCGACCACCGGCCGTGTCGCTGACCTTGACCAGTCGGCCGGCCCCGTCGTACGTGTTGGCCTGCGCGGAAAGGGTCCCGGCCCGCTTGAGCCAGTCACCGTGAGCGCCGCGCTGCACGCTCTCGGTGTAGAGGGTGCAGGTGGTCTGACCACACCCGGGCAGCGTGTAGGTGATGCTGCTGGGATCTCCGGTCTCATTGATCACGTAGTCGACCACGACCCCGTTCGGCCAGCTCTGGCTGACGACCTTGCCGTCGGCGTCGTACGCGGCGTTGAAGGTGCCGGCCTGGCTGTCCACAACCGTCCCCGGCAGCCCTCGGCGCTCGCTACCGACGTCGTATGTATAGGTCCGGGTGGCCTTGCCGTCGTCGACCGTCGCCGGCCTGCTGGCGATGTCGTACGTATTCACCGTGGTGTTGCCGTCTGCGTCAGTGTAGGAGGTGGCGCGACCCAGCGAATCGAAACCACGGGCGACCTCTGCCGTCACCGCTCCCGAGCCGTTGATCGACTGAGTGCGCAGAAGATGGCCGGTGGCAACGTCGTACACGCTGCGACGCTTCTCCACGGGCTCACCGAGGCCGGACGCCGAGACCGTCTCCTCGTACCGGCGACCGGCTGAGTCGTAAGTCGCCTCCCGGCTCCTGACCTGGCCCGACGAGGTCTTCTCGATCGTCAACCGGACCTGGCCGTACATGTCGTACGTGGTTTCCGTGGCGGGAATCTCCTGGCCGGACTCGGGCTGGCCACCGACCTGAACCCGGCAGACCAGGCCTGCCCACTCGGGTCGCCCACCACACCCTGGGTAGGTGCCGTTGGCCGCCGAGGTGTAGTAGATCGTCAACCGGGTGGCCGGGGTGGTCTCGACACTGCCGCCAGCCGCCGTGGTGTTGCTCGTCACCCGCCCGGCGGCGTCGTAGCCGGTCCGGGTCGTGAGATCGAGTCCACCCGGGTCGACCGTGATCTTCGTCGGCTCCCGCAGCGTCCAGTCGTACTGGGTAGTGGTGGTACGGGTGTCGGCGTCAGCGGTGGTGCCTGCGTTCACGTAGCTGATCGAGACCCGCTCCGTGGTCGGCAGGTTGAACGGCCCGCCGGTTGCCGGGGCCCCCTCGTCGTAGATCCAGCGGGTGTGCGTCCGGCCCCGGATGACTACGCCGCTAGTCAGCACGGCCTCATGCTCAGGCCCGAAGCTCTCCAGCAACTCATGGCCATCCGTGGCGTACACCTTGGTCGTGGCCAGCCCGGCCGCGAGTGACGCTTCGGCTGCCGCGTCATCGCTCCCGGACTGGTCGAGTGCCCGCTTTCGGTTTCCCGGCGTCAGCTCACGAACGACGTTGCCGAACGCGTCGTACCAGGTGGCGGCGAGTGCGCCGCCGGGTACTGCGGTGTTGACCGCACGAGCATTGGCATCCAGGTAGGTGACCGTGGCCCGCTCGTAGGACGCGGGCAGGATACCGGCCGCCTGATCGCCGGTCGGCACCTGCGTCACCGGAAAGACCGCCGTGGCATCCGTCGGCGGCTCGTCCTGCCCCCAGCGCCTGGTCTGCGTAGCGGAGAGGTCATATGGAGCGCCGCTGCCGGAGGTGGGAACCCGGTAGACGACGGTCTGTACGGCGGTCCCCGCCGTCAGGGCCGTACGGGTCACTGCGGACAGCCGCCCCTTGCCTGGGTCGGTGGGCAACGTCGTGTACGAGAATTGCCACGGCTGCAGGCCAGGAGGGGTCATCGACACGATGACTCCAGCGGTGTCGTAGGAGTACACCGTCCGGACCGAACGCACACCGTTGTCGTCGGTGTAGTCCAGGCGAGGATCCCACACAGCTCTCAGCCGCCCGGTGTTGTCGTAGGAGTAGCGGGCCACGACGACGCTCCGCATGGCAGGCGTGACGAGGTCCGGGTCCCAGGCGGTGTACGACACCTCGTCGAGTCGCCCTGTGTAGCTGCCCCAGGTCCCGTCGGCGACGCCGGTCGCGGTCGTCGAGGTAGCGTAGGAGAAGGTCAAGGCCCGGCAACCGCGCACCAACGTCGTGCAGGACACCCCCGCCGCCACCGGCGCCAGCATTCTGGTCGGCCGCATGACGTCGGACGACCCGAGCGTCACCTTCTGCCAGGAGTAGGTCGACGTGTTCTCGGACCCAGGCGAGCTCACCGAGGTCGGGGTGTAGACGCCGGCAGGGTCGGTCGACGTACGGGTGAAGCTGGTCGCCTGGCCATCACTGTCGGTCAAGACGAAGGTGTCGCTGGTCGCCTGGTATGTCAACTTCTGCGACTCCGCGCCAACCTGCGACTGATAGTCCACCCCGGTGCTGTCGGCCTTCGTAAAGCCGAGCACCGACCCGTCAGGCAACTTCACCTGTACGAGGCTGCCGTAAGTCGTGAGCTCGTTGTAGGACCCCGTCGACTCCGTCGCGGCGAAACCCGATACCCAGCCCGATCCGAACAGCGGATCCACGGCGTCGGGCTGCCGGCTGTTGAAGGCCCGGGACAGGGACAACCCCGACACTGCCACATCGGACTGGTTCAGCTGCAGATTGCCGGTGATGAGGTTGACCGAGCCGGGACCGATGTCCGCGCTCTCGGCGCTGGCGCGGTTGCGGTCGAACGTGATCCGGATGGGCGGCTCGCCCACATTGTCGAACTGACCCCGGAACTCCAGCGGGCCATCCCGCGGAATGCCCTGGGCATCTGCGGCGGCGAGGGTGGCCTCCACGTTCCAGATGACCTTTGGGATGGCGCCGTTCGATGCCTTGAGCGGCCATCCGGCCACCGTGCCACTACCGTCCGCGTAGGCCACATCTGCCTTCGGCAGGACGGTCCAGGTGTCGGCACCGGCCCGGCGCCATTGGTAGCGCACGCCGGTGATGGTCGACGAGATCACCGAGGTGATCTCGACCTTGGCGGCGGTGACGTCACCGACCTCCGGCGACGTCACCGCCGCCGAACCCACCTTGAACGGGTACCCGCGCACGTTGGACAGGTTGCCCGCCGAGTCCCGGCTGCGGACGTAGATGGTGTGGAAGCCGGCGGTGGGCGGGGTCAGCGTCACCGACGCCTGCGCCCCGAGGCTGGGGGCGTTGACCACCTTGTCCGGCGGGTTGACGTCCATCGCGTACACGTAGGCGGCCACATCACTGGCGCCGTTGGGGTCGAAAGTGAACACACCGGGGACTCCGGCGTCGCCGCCCCACTCGTTCTTCGGGTAGGTGGTGGAGCTGGTCCACGGCGGGCTGGCGTGCGTGGTGTCCACGGAGAACTCGCAGAACGACGACCAGGTGCCGTCGACCGCGCCGTCGTTGCCGCGCACCCGCCACTTGTAGGAGGAGCCGTTGGCCAACACGCCGGACGGGATCGTGGCGCTCAACGTGGAACCGGAAGCCGCGGTGCCGGTGACCGTGCTGCCGAGCTTGGTGGAGCCGGTCAAGCTCCACCACTCGAACTCCGCCTTGACCGGCGACGCCTCACCGTCGGAGATCACAGCCCGCAGCTGTGGGGTCAAGCTGTTGATCTGCGGACGGCCGCTGCCGGTCGCGCAAGCCGACTCAGGCACCGTCGAACGCGTGCCGACGGTCGGGTACGAGTTGTAGCTCACCACCGCGTACGGCACCTGAGAGCTGTCGACCGCGTTGCGGGAACGGAACTGCTTGAAACTGTTGCCGGTCGTCTCGTCCGTGCCCCGCACACCCATATACGCGGTGGACTGCCCGGCCGTGGCGGCCCGCTGGAAGAAGCTGGTGCCACTGATGCTCACCCAGCCGTCGTCGCAAGCCGACGAGTAGCCCTTGGTCTGAGTCGAGGTCGCCTCCTTCTGGATCCAGGCCGGCTGCGTGCCCCACCGGGTCGCCGAGGAAGCCTGGCCAGTGGTCCAGATCTCCCAGGAGTTCGCGGTGCAGGTGTTCGACCAGAAGTTCCAGAAATAGACCGTCGCCGACGTGACCTGCTTACCGGCCAGCGCGGAGGTAGGCCAGTGCACGAAGGCGCGTGCCTTGACGCTCGGCGAGCCGGCCAGCAGGCCCAGCTGCAGGTCATTCATCCCGCTGCGGTCGACCGCGTCACCCTCCTTCACGTACGTGTCGAAGGACGTGTATAGCGGGTTGATCTGCGGATCGATGGTCACCGGGTACTGGGTGGCGGGATCCTTCAGCCACTTCAGGTCCGGGGTGAGCCGCATGGTCAGGCCGCCGCCGGCAGCCTTGGCGTTCTTGGCGGGCCGCTCGGCCCGGGTGGGGATGACCGCCCGACGGGTCGGCTCCTCGGAGCCCGGCGCCCGCTGCGCGTCCCACATCTCCGGTGCCGGGATGCCCGCGATCGGCCTGCCCTTGGCGTTCGTGAGAATGAGCCCACCGGTGGGGTCCTGGGTGAAGGAGGAAAGCCCCTTGCCGGTGACCGGCAGCGCCAGCGACGGGATCCGGTCGACGGCCGATCGGTCCTTGACCGTCAGGTATTCGGAGAAGCCGGTCCGGGTGGCCTCGACGACCAGGTCGATGCCCGGCACGACGTTCCGGTAGGTGGCCCGGTTCTCCTCGAGGGCCGGCGCCGGCAGGGCGCCCGGCCAGCCGAGGGCGAGCCGCCCGTCACCCTTGCCGACCGCCGCCAACTCCCCGGCGGCCGACCGGGCTCCCGAGATCCACAGGTCGAGTGGGTGCGCGGCAGCGCGCACCGAGCCGTCGGCTTCCGGCCGAAGGGTGAGGTCGATAGGCACCCAGCGGTTGTCCCGCCGCACTCGCACCGGACCGGCGTGGACAGTCGCCTCGACCTGCCCGTCGGGATGGGCGATGTACTCGGTCGAATCACTGGTCATGCCCGTGATCCGGACCCGCTTGCCGGTCATCCGGGCGGTGATCAGGGCGGCGATCTCGTCCGGCCGCTCCAGCACCTGATCCGGTACCGTCTGCGGTGCCGCCTGCGCCTTCTGCGCCGGAATCTCGTTGGCGACGGTCACCGCCAATACCGCCGCCATCCCAGCGGTGAGCAGTCTGCCCCACCGGGCGGTCGTCAGCCTCGCACAGCCGATGATCGAGCCGGCTGTTCGTACCCGTGCAGGAGCCATTAATGGCCCTCCCCCGTGTCGTTGGACCAAAACGAGGCACAGGCTACGATGCGACGAGATCGAAGGTCAACGATAACTCTGGGTTGCCGAAATGGGCCTCCGCCCGGAAGAGAATCCGCAGCCTGTAACACCACCTTCGGCGGAGCGGCTACCCACCGTCACAGCCG
The DNA here is from genome assembly GCF_040642675.1 of Micromonospora sp. NPDC047738. Classification (NCBI taxonomy): domain Bacteria; kingdom Bacillati; phylum Actinomycetota; class Actinomycetes; order Micromonosporales; family Micromonosporaceae; genus Micromonospora; species Micromonospora sp. NPDC047738. Next base: position 43,034 of record NZ_JBEYSO010000021.1, on the reverse strand, counting down.
GACCGACCACTGGAGACGCTCCACAAAGGACCGGAGGACGGGAGATGATCGACTTGCCCTTTCCACTCAAGGTCCCCAGTGGAAGGCCATGCCAAGCCGGTCGGCGAGGGCCGCGTTGTACGGCGCGTAGTACCGGGTCAGTTCGTCGCGCACCGCGGCGTCCATGGCGCTGCTGCGCCGGTCGTTGAACACCTCGTACCGGTCGAGCTGGTACGGCGGCAGCCCGAGGAAGTCCAGCACCCGCGCGTACGCGGCGGCCGGCTCCCGGTAGAACGTCTCGCTGGGCAGGATGAGCAACTGCTCCCGGTCGAACCGGTCCAGCCACGGCTCCAGGTGCTCCAGGTACCGGCCCCGGGCCCGATAGCTGTACCAGTCGTAGGCGTTGCTGACGTACGTCGGGTCGGCGATCAGCTTCTCCCGCTCCCCCGCCGTGCGCTCCTCCTCGGCCGCGAGGGCCGCGGCGAAGCCGAGCGGCTCCACGCCCTCGGTGCGCCGCTCCTTCCAGTGCGAGTACGCCCGCTCCACCGGGTCACGCAGGAGCACGATGAGCTTCACCGCCGGGATCAGCTCGGCCACCCGGGCCGGAGCGAGGGGGTGGAACATGTACAGCGGCGCGGCCTCCCCCACCCGGGTCGGCCCGCCGTGCCGGCGTTCCAGGGCCCGTCGCTGCCGCTCGGTCGGGAAGTGCGAGCGGTACCAGGCCTCGCCCCGGGAGTAGGTGTCCTCGAAGTAGTGCGAGGTCTTGGTGTTCCAGGCCGGGAAGAGGCGCGGCACCAGGGGGTGCTCCAGCAGGTACCGCCAGAGCGACGTCGTCCCGCCGCGCTTGGTGCCGATGACCAGGAAGTCCGGCAGCGGCCTCCGGTCGCTGGTCCGTTCCCCGTAGCGCACCAGCGAGCTGCGCACCCCGCTCAGCACCGGGGCGGGCACCAGCGTCTTCACCCGGTCCCGCAGCGTCGTCATCCTGTCCTCCTCGTCATCGGGGTGGCCGCCCCAACAGGGTGGGCACGGTGGTGCGCATCCGCCGGCGTACCTTGGGGTGCAGCAGCAGCGCGACCGCGAGCAGCGCCACCACCCCGAGGGTGAGGAACAGGCCGGCCACGCCCCGACCGGCGACCGCCGCCCCCGTCCCGGCCACGACGGCGGTGCCCGGCGCGGCGACGACCGCCGCGCGCAGCACCTCCCGCGTGATCAGCGGCTCACCGACGACCCGGCGGGCGGCCGCCGTGGCGATCACGTTCTCCACCACGATGCCGGCCGTCCAGGCCGCCGCCGCGCCAAGCGCACCGTGGGGCGGAATCAGCACCAGGGCCAGCCCGACGTTGAACACCAGGCCGGCTGCAGCGGCGAGCAGGTGCCGCCGGCTGCTGCCGCTCATCAGCAGCAGGGTCTGCACGATGCCGGTGCCGGAGTTGACCATCATGGCGCCCGCGAGGACCGCCATGGCGGACGCGCCGGCGGTGAACTCCGCGCCGAACAGCCACAGGAAACCCGGGGCGAATATCGCCAGCAGCAGGTACCCCGGCCAGGACAGCGCGATGATCCAGCTGGTGATCCGCCGGTAGACCAGGACCGCCTCGACCCGGCGGCCCTGCCCGAGCAACCGGGACAGCTGCGGCGCGACGGCCACCCGCAGGCCCTGCATGACGAGCAGCCCGGCGAGGGCGTACCGGCCGACCGCGCCGATCACGCCGGCCTCGGCCTGGTCGGCGAGGGCGGCGGTGAGCAGCACGGTGAGCCACATGCTGCTGGCGTCGATGGCCGCCGACGCAGCCCGGGGCAGGGCGAATCCCCAGAGCGTGCGCCAGTCCTCGCCGACCGGGCGCAGCGCAGCACCGGCAGCGAGGCCGAGCGGGCGGACCAGCAGCGCCGCGCCGACCAGCCCGGCCAGCAGCACCGGGGCGAGCCAGCCGGCGAAGACGGCGGTCACCCCCGCCCCGGCGGCGACCGCGGCGAGCACCAGCGCGGGACGGGCGGCGGGCAGCAGGACGTACTGCACGGCGACCAGGGCCGCGACCGGGCGGACCGCGCGGACGGCGGCGAGCAGCAGGGTCATCGCCACCACGAACGGCAGGCCGGCGAAGGCCAGCCGGAGCAACTCCTCGCCCCCGGTCGTGCCGGGATCGAAGAACACCGGCGCGAGCAGCCCGGACAGGGCGACGCCGGCCGCCGCCACACCGACGGTGAACAGCAGCGCCGGCGACAGCGCGACCGGCAACAGGCGGGCCGCGTCGCCGGTTCGGCCCGCCGTGCGCCGGGGCAGGGCCCAGACCAGCGCCGTGTCCGCGCCCGCACAGCAGAGCGCACCCAGGACGGTGACGATGCCGATCGCGGTGAACATCGCACCGGAGCCGGCGGGTCCGAGTCCGCGGACGATCACCACGGTCAGCACGAAACCGAGCAGGCCGTTGACGGCGGCCCCGGCCAGTCCGACCATCCCGCTGCGCGTGCCGCGGCGGACCTCCCGCTCGCCGACGGTCGCGGGCGCGCCCGGCACGGCCGTCGTACCGGTCACGGCGTCCCTCCCTGCCGTGGCGCCTCGGGCGCCGGACGATCCGCGACGGTGGTGGGCGGTGGCGAAACGACCGGGTCGGCCGGCGCCCGGGGCTCTGGCACGACCGGCGCCGGCGCGTGTTCGGCCACCGGGTCGGGCGCGCCGGTTGCCGGGCCGGGCACCGAGGCGGCGGTACGCAGCGGCACGGTGGCCACCCCGGCCCGTGCGGACGGCTTCCGCCGGCCTGGCACCGCCGCCCGGCCGAAGCCCCTGGTCCGCCACGACCGCAACGGCACCGGGCGGGACATGGCGGACGGGCCGAGCGCGGCCCGGTTGACCGGCCCGGCGACCGCGGCCAGCCCGGCGCCGACGGCGAAGAAGATCACAGACAGGTTCGGGTCGATGTACGCGTACACCGGAATGACCACCAGGGCGATTACCGGGACCGTGCTCAGCCAGAAGCCGGCCGGCGACACCGCAGCGGCCAGCCGCCGGGCGGCCAGCAGCAGCCAGGACAGGAAGACGAACAGCGCCGGGATGCCGTGGCTGTAGAGGATCTGCCAGATCAGCCCCTGGGTGCCGAGTGGCTCCTCGGCCAGCGTGGTGTCGACGCTCTTCGGCGCGCCGTAGCCGAGCAGCGGCGAACGCTCGACCGCCTGCCAGGTACGCAGGTACAGGTCCATCCGGTCGACGTTGGTGTCGGTGGTGCTGACCCGTGCGTTGATCATGTCCTGGACCGGGACCACGAGGCTGACGATCCAGACCAGCAACACCAGCCCGGCGATGGAGAGGATGAGGCGGGCGTTGCCCCGGAGCAGCGCACGCAGGGCGAGGTAGAGCAGGCCGGCGCCGAGGCCGAGGAACATGCCGCGGTTGAGCGTCAGGAACGCCGGCACCACCGACAGCGGCAGCGAGAGCCAGAGCGCCCGCCGGAACCGGCCGGTGCGCACCGAGGTCAGGTACGCCAGCACGCACGGCACCAGCAGGGCGTACGCGGTGCCCCAGTTGTTCGTGTACGGGTACGGCGCGGCCGTGCGGTAGATCGGTGCCCGGGAGACCGGGTTGAACTCGTTGAGCCGCACGTGGGTCAGCGCCTGGATGTACCGCTGCCCGCTGACGGCGTGCGGCAGCGCCAGCTCCACCGGGGTGGTCAGCGCGAAGGTGGGGGCCAGCACGGCCAGCCAGCCCAGCGCCACGATGCCGAGCCAGTACCAGCCCAGCGGGCGCAGCACCCGCTCCCAGGCGGCGCCCTCCCGCACCAGGGTGTGCACGTACACGCCGACGATCAGGGCGGTCACCAGGAAGCCGAAGCGCAGCCCGAAGGTGAGGTAGGCGGTGGCCCGGTCCAGCCGGCTGGCGCTGAGCAGCACCAGGGCGAGGAACAGCAGCCAGCAGGCGGTGCCGGCGGGCAGCGGGACGCGACCGCGCGCGACGAGCAGGGCGAGCAGCACCACGCCGAGCACCGACCAGCCGAGATAGAACGCGCCGAGCGCCCACCACAGCGGCATCAGGGCGAACATCAGGGTCAGCGGCCAGACCGGCAGCGGCGCGGCAGGCATAAGCCGCGACCCGGACGCGCCGCCGCCCGCCGGTCGCGAGGCGCTCACCGGCGGGAGGGTCCCGGCCGCCCGGTCAGACACCCCGTCCCGTCCGCTGGGCCAGCCGGAGGACCCGCTCGCCGGACAGCAGGCCGAGCACCACGGGGACGGTCACCAGGACTCGCTTCTCGCGCGGGTTGAGCCGGAGCACCCGGCCCAACTCCCGGACCGCCTCCCGGCGGCACCGCCCGGAGGCGAGGGCGAAGGCGATCTGCCCGTGCAGCCGGGCCAGCCCGGTCCGGCTGCGGGCCAGTTCGGGGTGCTTGTCGATGAGGTATCGGGTCGCCTCGACGATCATCGCCCAGCGGCCGAAGAAGAACGAACCCCCATGCCAGTCCACCACCACCAGGACCTCAGGCACGATGACCACCGGACCGTGCGCGGCGATCCGCAACAGCCACTCGTAGTCCTCGCCGTAGCCGCCGGGCAGGTCCTCGTCGACCGGGCCGACGGCGTCCCAGGTGGAGCGCGGCAGCAGGATGGTGCTGGAGTGCACCTCCATGATCCGGTCCTCGACGAAGTCGGACAGGGTCACCTCGGTGGCGTCGAGCCGCCGTTCCTTGGCGATGCCCGGGCCGTCCAGCCGGATGCCGCAGCTGATCGCGGCGGCGTCCGGCCGGACGGCCAGCAGCTCCGCCTGGCGGCGCAGCTTGCCCGGCAGCCAGTGGTCGTCGTCGTCGCAGAAGGCCAGCAGGTCGTGGGCCGCCTCCTCCGCGCCGGTGTTGCGGCCACCCGGCAGGCCCCGCGAGTGGGTGTTGTTGACGTAGCGAAGTGCCCGGCCGCCCGGCACCGGCAGGTCCAGCGGGCGGATGTCGGTGTGGTCGTAGACGACCAGGCATTCCACCGGCCCGGGATAGTCCTGTTCGAGCACCGCACGGACGGCTCGCTCCAACAGCCCCGGGCGGTCCCGGGTGGCCACCACCACGGTCACCGGCGGGTACACCCCGCCCGCCCGGACGGCCGGCTGGTCGTGGTCAGTCACGCCCATCTCCCGTCAGTACGAATCCGAACGGCTCCACGCCCACCGCACGCAGCCGCTCGACCAGGCGGACCAGCTCGGCGATGCGGGTCCGGTCCCGGGCCGCCACCACCACCGCGCGGCCCTCCCGGGCGGCCCGCACGCCCCGCTCGTCGTGCAGCGCGGGCGGTGCGTCGAGCACCGTGAGGCCGTCCCCGGGCAGGGCGTGCAACTCGACCAGCCGGACCGTGCCGGAGCCGATCCGCAGCTCCTGCCCGTCGTTCCGGCTGCCCGCGCCGGCCGCCGCGGGCCGGCTGGCGGGGATGGCCTGGGTCTTCTCCTCGTTGGTGGCGGACCTGTACACCCCGCTGTTCGGCCCGTCCGCGGTCGGGTAGGGGCGCGGCTTCCGCACGGCGGGGATGACGGCCGTGTCGTCGGGTCCGGCGGTGCCGCCGGCAGCCGCCGCCGGTGCGGTCGCCGGCTGCCGCTGCCGGATGACGCGCGCCGGCTCCACCGGCGGATTGCGGCGCTGTGCGTCCAGCATCAACGGCCGGATCCGGTCCAGGCTCTCCGGCGTGACGCCGAGCTGCACCTCGTGTCCGGCGCCGGCGAGCGTGGCGGCCAGCCCACCGGTCACCTGCTCGCGTCCGTCGTTCGCCGACGAGGACAGCAGCACCAGCGGGCCGCGGTGCGGGCCGTCCACCCAGCGGGCCAGCGCGAGCGCGAGGTACCGCAGGTCCGACTCGTCGGGCTGCCCGCCGCGGTTGCGGCGGACCGTGCCCAGCAGCGGCGCACCGATCGCCGCCACCGCCTCGGCCGTGGTGCGCAGCCGTCGGTCCAGGGATTCCCGCGCGAAGGCCACCAGCGCGCCGAGCAGCAAGCCGCCGAGCAGGCCCGCGACGAGGATCACCGGCGCGGCGTCCCGGCTGGACGGGATCGGCTCGCGGGCCGCGCTCGTGATCGACCCGGGGCTGAGGTCCGCAGAGGCGATCTTGGACCGCTGCTCGGCGAGCGTGGCGAGCTGGTCGTTCAGCGCCCGCAGCTGGTCCAGCAGGGCGCTGGTGCGCGGCGACGGGCTGTCCGCGGCCTGGCTCGGCAGGGATCGCTGCGTGGTGGTGCGCTGCGCCGTGACCACCGCGATCGTGTCGTCGTACGACTTCAGCACCGCCGCGCGCTGGTTCTCGTAGATGCCCCGGCGCAGGTCCAGGTACGCCTGGCCCGCCCCATTGGCACCCTGGACCGCCTCCCGCTCGCTGTGCGCGGCGTAGTTGAAGCGCATCACCTGGCCGCCGACCGGGGTCTCCACCTCCAGCGCATCGGCCACCTCCTTGGTGTCCCGGCCGGTGATGGCGGCGACCTTGTCGATGACGTCGTTGCTGGTCGCGATGCCGCTCTCGGCCGTCATGTTCACCGCGCGATCGGCGCCACCGGAGGGCACCGAGAACGGGTCGGTGACCACCGGGCGGATCACCACGGCCGTCGTCGCGGTGTACGTCGCCGGCAGCACGAACAGGTAGAGCAGCACGGCCAGCTGCACCGCCGCCGCCACGCCGAGCATGGTCCGCCACCGCCGGAGCGGAACCCGGGCCAGCTCGACGAGGCCGACCGGGTTCTGTCGGGCGGGAGCGACGTCGGTCACGTCCATCAGTCAGGTCCTTGCGCGATGAGGAATGGGTAACCGCCTCGGGCCGGAGCGGGACCACCCGGGTGACCGTCTCATTGTCACCGGCCGGGTGCCGGTTGCGGCAGTGCGGCCCGAGCCGCCCCGGGCGGTCCGCCATCCCACGAGGGTGGCGGGACCGCCCGGTCGGATCGGACCGTCAGGAGGTGGCGAAAAAGAGCGTCCTGCTCGACCAGTTCACGCCGCCGCCCGCCGCCGCGAGCTGGACCGAGGCGGCGCCGTCGACGGCCGTCCCGTCGAACGGCACCGCGCGCAGCGAGCCGTCCTGATTGCCGTAGACGAGCTTGCCGCTGACCCAGGCCAGGCCGCGCACCCCACCCCAGGACAGGCCGGTGCTGGGCAGGGTGAACTCGGTGCAGCCGACGATGTAGCCGTCCGGCTCCAGATACCGGTAGAACAGCCGGTTCGTACCGGACTTGGTGTAGTACATCCGGCCGTCGAGATAGAACGCCCCGGTCATCGCCGCCGCGTTGAACCAGTCGTTGTATCCGCTGCTCACCCAAGGCGCGCCCACCGCACCGCCCGAGAAGATCGACACCTCGAGGTAGCTGCCGCTCGGCGCGCTCGCATCGGTCTTCGACCAGTAGACCTTGTTGCCGATCGAGAAGGACGCGCCGGCAGCGGTGAGGTTCGGCTGGCTGGCGCTGACCGGGGTGCCGAGCGTGGTGCCGTCGAACGGGACCTTGGTCGCCTGCCCGTTGGCGGAGGAGACGTAGAGGAAGCCCGACGCGGCGGACGGGGCGTTGACCGCCGCCACCGTACGCCCGCCGGCCAGCGGGAACAGGCCCATCCGGCCGTGGTACTCGTTGCCGACGCCGTCGGAGTCGAAGCCGGCGTACAGGCCGGTGCTGCCGCGCCACAGCTCCCACATGATCGGGCCCCAGGTGGTGGTGCCCGCCGGGGCGCCCGAGCGGCCCGGGTTCCAGACCAGCGGCATGCCGTTGATCGGGTCCAGCGCGCCCAGGCCGAACCGGTTGATCGCGCCGGCACCGGCCGAGTCGTTGCCGTTGGCGTTGTTCAGCCAGCGGAAGTGCCCGCCCACGTAGACCACGTTGTCGGTGACCTCGACCGAGGTCACCGAGTCGGTGCCGGTGTAGTTGACCCAGGTGGCGTCGATGCCGGCGCCCCGATCCACGGTCTCGAACCGGGCGATCGCGTCGCAGTACGCCCCGTCGCCCCGTCCGCCGTCGGCGATGATGACGAAGTACGTGCCGTCGTCGGAGAAGTCGACGTCCCGGGCGTAGAACGGGAACGACCAGTCGTAGCAGGGCGCCACGTACCGCTGGGTGCTCCAGTTCGCCACGGCCGGGGTGCCGGCCAGGTCGACCACCACGACCTGGTTACGGGCCTGCCCGTTGACCTGGGTGAAGTTGCCGACCGCCACCAGGGTCCGGCCGTCCGGCGACACCGCCAGGCCCCAGACCAGCTCGCTGCTGGCCCGGGCCACGCTGGCGTCGATCTGGAAGGTCGGGTCGATCGCGCCGGTGGTGGCGTCCAGTCGGGCGAGCAGCGAGTGCTGGGTGCCGTTGACCCAGTGGAACGCGCCGGCGATGTAGAGCTTGGTGCCGACCACAATGGTGCGCCGGACGAGACCGCCGTCGCTGCGCCCGGCCCAGCTGGCCACGGTCGCGCCGCTGGTCGGGTCCAGCTCGACCAGGTTCTTGCGGCTGACCCCGTTCACGTTCACGAAGGCGCCGCCGACGATGAGCTTGCCGTCGGGGCTGACCGCCAGGGCGTGCACGGCGCCGTCCAGCACCGGGTTGAAGCCGGTCTTCAGCGCGCCCGTGGTGCGGTCGTACGCGAAGAGGTAGTTGCGGGTGGTCCATGCGCCGCCCGCCGCCTTCACGGAGGTGAACGATCCGCCGACGTACACGGTGGTGCCGATCTCGGCGAACGCCTTGGTGTCGCCGTTCTGGGCGTGCGGGGTTTCGTCCGCCGGATTCGCCGACGTGAGCGTGCTGGTGACCGGCGTGAGGCCCGCCGCGCGGGCTGGCGCGGCGAGCAGCCCGACGGCGAGCACCGGCGCGGCGAGCACGGCGAGCCACCGCCACACCGGTCGAGACGTTCTGTGAAGCACTGGCGCCCCCAATGAGGTAGTGAGAACACGACTAGCTTGCTGGAAACGGACATTCGGCACCATCAACCGACCGGTCCGCCCGGTCACCGGCTCGGTCCGGTTCCGACGTACGAGTCGCGTCCCGGATCTCCGGTGTGGACGTGGCTCGGTTGTCGACCGGCGGAGGCGGACACGAGGTGGTCCGGCCAAAGTGGCCTCACGCCGGGTCCGTCCACTGAAACGGCGCGACGGCACCGCTCGCCTCGACCGTCCACGATGCCGCCTCCGTCAGGTCCTCGAACGTCACGGCGTCGGCTTCCCGGGCCAGGACCAGGCCGCGGCGGTCCAGATCCCAGGCCAGCTCGACCTGATGGTCGTCGACGTGCTCGTCGTGGCAGCGCCGGCGCGGCACGTAGACGGCCCGGCGGCCGGCCCGCATCGCGGCCAGCGCCGAGCCCACCCCAGCGTGGGTCACCACCACGTCGGCCTCCCGCATCGCCTGCTGCATCTCCGCGTACGGGACCTGCGGGCGCGCACCGGCCGGCAGCTGGGGGATCCGGGTGGACCCGACCTGCCACAGCACCTCCACCTCCGGCGGCAGCACCTCGACCAGTCGGGCCAGTAGCCGGGGGAAGCCGAAGTGCTGGTGAGTGCCGAGGGCGACGACCACCCGGGACACCGGCCGCGGGGTGGCGAGGCGACTGGTGCGGTAGCCGTCGAAGACGGTGCCGCCGTACCGCCACCGCTCGTCCGCCCAGCCCGGGTACTGGGTGTAGAGCCGGGTGCGGGGCACCCAGGCGACCAACTGGCCGGTGAGCGAGGGGCCTTCCGTGCGGGTCGCGCTCTCGATGTAGTGGCAGGCGAGCCCGCGCCGGCTGGCGGGCACGAAGAAGGACATGGCCACGCTGGCGCCGGTGCTGACCACCCGGGTGAACCGGCCGCCGCGCAGCACCCGTCGGGCGGCCAGCAGGTTGCGCGCCGCTCCCATGGCGTCCCGGGTGGTCGCGGGCGGGATGTGGATGACCTCCTGATCCTCCAGGAGGGAACGGCTCTGCGGCGAGTCGAAGGTCGCCCAGACGCAGTCCTCCCGCAGGCCCAGCCTCGGCCGCAGGTCGTACAGCTCGGCGAGATGCCCACCGGTGGAGGCGACGAGAAGGGTGGTCACGTCTTGCCCAACTTCCGTTCGAAGGGTCGCGGCAGGGCGGTTCCGGGCCACCGCGGGAGGAGGTCACGGGCGGCCCGGGCTCGGGTCAGGTGCCGATCGTGACGTCGTGGCGCGGGGCCGGGGCGGTGGACCGCTCCGGGGACCGGAACCGCCCTTCCGCCACCAGGACGGCGAGCACCATCACGCCGGTGAGCAGAGAGCCGAAGATCCAGCCGCCGACGACGTCCGTGAGCCAGTGCTTCTCGGCGTAGACGCGGGTGTAGCCCTCCACGGTGACCAGCATCGCCAGCGCGGTGGCCAGGGTGACGCGGACCCGGCGGGGCATCCGCCAGGTGAGCGCGGCCAGCACCAGGATCGTGCCGAAGGTCATCAGCACCCGCGCGCAACCGCCGGACGGATAGGTGCCCAGGTCGGTCGGCGGGTGGCCCCGGTCGACCACCAGCTTGAGGATCTCCTGGGTGTACTGCTCCACGACGAACTGCAGCGGCAGCGCGACAAGCGGGATCCACCAGCGCCGACGCCGCCAGGCGACGGCGAGGACGAGGGCGGCGACCACGGTGACCCACTTGAGCGGGTACCGGTCACCGATCGCGGTGACGAACGAGTTGACCTCGGCCCACCCGTCGACCCGCCGCGCGTGCACGTACTCGAACACCGGATGGTCGACGTGGGGTTCGAGCCGGGACAGGGCCTCGCCCAGCGGCCAGCAGACGGCGACGACCGCGGCCGAGCCGGCGAGCAGCACGACCACGGCGGCGCCGAGCCGGCCGAAGGCGGCGGTGAGACCGGCGACGGCGACGCGCAGCCGCCCGGCCGCCCGGCTTCCCGCCACGGCCGGGGCCCAGCGGCTGGCCAGCCACGGAACGAGGATCGCCGGCACGAGTACGGCAAGCACCCCGCAGACGTAGATCAGGATCACCGGCGGTCACCGCCGTCGGGCCGCCGGGCGGGCGAATCGGCGCCCGTCCCGGGCCGCGCGACGCGTGCCCGCCGCCGCACGCCCTCTGCCATGCCAGCCACCGGCCGGACCTCCCCGTGCCCACGGCCCAGGGGCGCCCCACGCCACCCGGGCCGGATCGAACCCGCCACCAAGTGACACGTGGTGATCGAGTGCTGACACCCTAGTGGAGCTTCCTCGCCGGCGGTAGCGAGGGCGACGGCTCTGTGGTGTTTTTTCCCGTATTCCAGTCGCCTCCCCGACAACGGGCACCGACCGGCTCAGTCTCGCGGCAGCCCCAACCGGTCGGCGAGCAGGTGCAGCAGGGTGGGGTGCAGTTTGCTGCTCCAGCCGCCGCCCCCGGCGGCGAGTTCCGCGGTGCGCAGCCACAACTCGACGAGGTAGACGTCGGCGACCAGGCGACGGCGCGCCGGGTCGAGACCAAAGACGGCGCCGTACCGTTCCAGCACCGCTGTCATCTCGCCCGCCGCCTCGGCGACCGGCCGGCCACGCAGCGACAGTGCACTCTGGAACGCCTGGTGGGCGAGGTCGAAGCCGACCGGCCGCCCGGTGCCGCTGTTCTCCCAGTCCCAGGCGAAGAGGCGGCCCCGGTGGGTGCCGAGGTTCCAGGGCACCCAGTCGCCGTGCCAGTGGCCGAACTCCAATGTGGTCGTCCCGTCCCGGTCGGCGAGGGCCGCCAGCGCCGGGACGACCGGCCCGCCGGCGCGTCCGGCACGTGCGGTGAGGTCGGCCAGGAACGGCGAGTCGGCCAGCGGCCGGGGCGCGGCCGGCGGGCCGCCGCGCCGGGCGACCGCGAGCATCGCGGCCACCTCCGGCCGTTCCGGGCGGGCCAGCCGGCGCACGCCGGCGGGCATCGGCTCGACCAGGGTCACCGCCAGGTCACCCCAGGCGAGCTCCCGCAGCAGCCGGGGCACCTCGGGAAACTCACCCGCGCCCCGCGGCAACTCCCGCAGCGCGTCGGCCTCCGCGCGGACCATCGCCCGGGTCGCCTCGTTCCAGCCGACCTTCGCGTACGCCCGCGCGGCGCCCCGGCCGTCGAAGAGCTGCAGCGTCGGCTTGTGGTGCGGATCGGGTGGGCGGATGCCGATCGCGGCGTGCAGGGGGCGGCCCTCGATCCGGGCGAGGTACGCGGTGAGCAGCAGCTCGGCGGGATCGGCGGTGGCCGGGACGGCGACGGTCAGCACCGGCATCCGAGCCAGCTGGGTGGCCCCGAGACCGGCCAGCACGCCGACGGCGAACCGGTTGACGCGGACCCGGGGCGGCCGCAGCGCGTTGTACGCCAGCGTCGACGCCGCCCCGACCCGGCGGGACGGCAACGGCAGCAGGAACTTGGCCCGCTCCATCGAGGGCACCACGGCGTACCGGGCGACGACCCGGTGTCCCGGGGGCGGCACCGCGGAGCCGGGGCCGACCCCGAGCCACAGCCGCGCCTCCCCGAAGATCGCCCGGCTCACCCAGCCGAGGCCGTCCTGGCGGATCCGTGGGTCCTCCACCACGTCATGTCCTCCCCTGTGCCAGCCCTGCGCCCCGGCACGCTGGCGGTCACGATATTGGCGACGGGCAACGGTCCGGCCGACGGGCGGGGCGGCCGGTGTTGACGGTCAGCGCTGCCAGACGCGCACGTAGTCGACCCGGAAGTCGGCCGGAAAACGGGTGGCCGCGTCGGGACGGCCCAGCCAGCCCCCGACCTGGAAGTTCAGCCGCAGGTTGAACGGCTTGTCGAAGGCCTCGTCGAACCACGGCGTGGTGCCGCGGTCCCGCTGCCAGACCTGCCGGCCGTCGATGTACCAGCGGATCACCCCGGGCTCCCACTCGGTGGTGTAGGTGTGGAAGCCATCGCCCGGGTGCCCGCTCGGGAACTCCCAGCGCTGGTCCTGCTTGACCGGGGTGTAGTCGTAGAAGATGGCCTGGGTGGCGGCCCGGTGGTACGCCGCACCGCCGGGCAGCTCGACCACGTCGATCTCACCCTTGCCGCCGTCGTCCGGCCGCAGCCAGAACGCCGGCCACAGCCCCTGCGAGTCGCTCGGCCCGTTCGGGGACTCGGCGCGCACCTCGAAGCGTCCGTAGCGGAACGAGGCCTTGCCGATGGTGTCCAGGTAGCTCTCGGTGTACTGCCGGAGCTGCGAGCCGCACGCCGTGGTCTTCCGCTGCGCCCGGAGGGTCAGCACGCCGCCCGAGACGATCACGTTCTCCGCGTCGTCGACGTTGCAGCCGAGGTCGATGTCGCGCGCCTCGCCGTTCCGGACGTTCCACCTGGCCCGGTCGACCGTCGAACCGTCGAACTCGTCCGACCAGACCAGCCGCCAGCCCGGTACGTCCGTAACGTGGCGGTCAGCCGAGGCCGGCGCGGACGGACGGGCCGCCGGCATCACCTCGGCGGCGACCCGGGGCAGCGCCAGGGCGACGAGGCCAGCGACCAGGGCGGCACCGAGGACGCCGAGCACCACGGGTCGGCGGGATCCGCGGACGGCCGGACGGTCGTGCTGGGGCGGGTGCCCGGTCACAAGCACTCCCTGGTTCGGCGAAGGGTTGCCGCAGCAGCGTATCGACCTGTCGCACTCCGGTCGTGCCGGTCGGGCGCCCGGCCGGAATCAGACGCGTGCCGCAGCCAGCGCCGCACGCATCGCGTCTACCGGCGCTTCGACGCCGGTGAACTGCACGAACTGGTCGACCGCCTGGGCCAGCAACAGGTCCAGCCCGGAGACCACCCGGCAGCCGGCGGCGAGCGCGGCCGTGGCGAGCGGGGTGGGCCAGGGATCGTAGAGCGCGTCGAAGAAGACGGACCCCGGCCGCCAGTCGAAGTGCCCGGCGAGCGGGTCGGCCACCCCCTTCGGCACGGTCGAGATCACCAGATCGGCGCGGGCGTGCGCCGGGGCGCCGTCCCAGTCGGCGCCGGCCAGGGGCACCCCGACCGCGCGGGCCACCGGGCGCAACTCGTCGATCGCCTCCGGCCGGCGGGCCACCACGGTCACGTCGGCCGCGCCGATCCGGGCCGCCGCCGCGATCGCCGCCCGGGCGGTGCCGCCCGCGCCGAGCACGGTCACCGTGGCGCCGGCCGCGCAGCCGGCCGTGGTCAGCACGTCGACCATGCCGGTGACGTCGGTGTTGTCCGCGTACCAGGTGCCGTCGGGGCGGCGTACCAGGGTGTTGGCGGCACCCACGGCGGCGGCGACCGGAGAGGCTTCGTCGGCCACCGCGAGCGCCGCCTCCTTGCCCGGCATGGTCACCGACAGCCCGGCCCACTCCGGGCCCAGGCCCGCGACCAGGCCGGCCAGCTCGTCGGCCGCGCACTCGATCCGGGTGTACGACCACCCGGTCAGCCCGGCCGCCGCGTACCCGGCCTCGTGGATCACCGGGGAGAGCGAATGGGCGATCGGCTTACCGACGACGGCTGCCCTCAAAATCGGCAGTTCTCCCCGGTCAGCACCTTGTTCTGGCACATCGTCTTCTTGAGCTGCACATATTCAGCGTCGTTGGAGCCGTAGCCCATCGTGCCCTCTTTGTCGACGGTCATGAAGTAGATCCAGTCACCCGGCGGCGGGTCCAGCGCGCCCTTGAGCGCCTCCTCGCCGGGGTTGCCGATCGGAGTGATCGTGAGGCCGTCCACGCCGTGGGTGCGGTACGGGTTCTTCGGGTCGTTGATCTCCGACCGCTTGAGGATGTCGGAGTCCTTCGGGTCCTTGCCCTGCAGCCGCAGCCAGTAGTTGATCGCGCTGTCGATTTCCAGGCAGTGGCAGTGGTACTTGTCGGTGTAGACCCGGTTGTAGATCACCCGGGCCACCTTCGGCAGGTCCTTGTTGTGCACCGACTCGGCCTGGGCGATCGAGGCGGTGATCAGCGCCTCGTACGGGGAGATCTGCCGCTCCTTCTGCACCCGATCGACGAAGTCGAGCTTTTGGGTGACGGTGAGGAACTGCTCCACCATCATCGACAGGATCTGCTCGGCGGTGGCCTTCGGCGGGATCTCGTAGGTGGACGGGTAGAGGAAGCCCTCGATGCTCTTCGTACCCTTCTTGCCGTCGCCGCGCTTGAACCAGAAGTCCGGCACGCCCAGCTTGGCCGGGTCCGCCGCGGCCTTCTTGAACTCGGCGACCGGGATCTTGGTCTGCTTCGAGAGCAGGTCGTAGATTGCCAGGCTGATCATGCCCTCGGGGATGGTCACCCCGTTGACCACCCGGCTCTTCGGGTCGAGCAGCAGGGTGACCACGTCGGCGGCCTTCATCTGCTTGCGGACCTTGTAGCTGCCGACCTGGATGTTCTTGCTGCGCGAGTTCGCCTCGGCGGCCTCGATGAACGCCTTGGTGCTCTTCACGACCCCGGCGTCGTAGAGGGTGTTGCCGATGTCGGTGAGCGTGTCGCCGGCCTTGACCTGCACCAGCACCTCGCCGGAGCCCGGGCCGTCGTAGTCGGGGGTGACGAGGTAGCTGCGGATCCGGTCGAAACCGACGTAGGCGCCGCCGCCGATGCCGCCCAGCAGCACGAGCGCCATCAGGAGGGCGAAGACCGTCTTGCCCCGGCCGCCGCGCGAGCCGCCGTTGCGCTTCCGTACCGCGCTGCGCCGGTGCCGGCCCTTCTCCCCCCTCTCCTGCTCGTCGAACACCACGTCAAGGTCGTCGATCATTGCGTCCGCCTCCGCTGTGCGTCCAGCCAGCTCTGCAGAATCTCCACCGCGGCGGCCTGATCGACCACCGCCCGTTGGCGCTTTCCCCGGACGCCCCGTTCGGCCAGCCTACGACTCGCGACCACGGTCGACATCCTCTCGTCCGTCAGCGTCACCGGAATCGGCCCCATTACATCAGCCAAACGGGCAGCGTACGCCGATACGTTCAGCGCCGCCGGGCCATGCTTTCCGGCGAGGTTGACCGGCAGCCCGACGACGATCTCGACCGCCTCGTGCTCCGCGGCGAGCCGGACCAGCTCGGCCATGTCGGTCGGTACCGCGTCCGGCGCCGCGGTCAGGTCACGGGCGAGGGTGACCAGCGGGGTGGCCAGGATGCCGTGCGGATCCGACCGGGCCACCCCCACCCGGACCTGCCCGACATCCACCCCAAGTCGAACCCCCCGGGTCGGTTCAGCCATCTACCGGACACCTTCCCGCCGGTACGGGTCAGGGCGGACCGTTCGGTCCGCCCTGACCTCGATCGATGCGACCATCACGCCTCGGCGATCGCCTTCTCCACCGTCTGGAGCAGGTTCGGCGCCTCCGCGGCGGGCAGGCCACCGCCCTGGGCCAGCTCGTCGCTGCCGCCGCCCCGACCGGAGAAGGCCGCCTTCACCAGGTCCTTCGCGCTCAGGCCCCGAGCCCGGGCGGCCTGGTTGACTGCCACCACCAGGGACGCCTTGCCGTTCGCCCGGGCGGCCACGGCGACCACCGCCGGCCGGGCCGGGTCGATCCGGCCCCGGACCTCCTGGGCCAGGGTCCGCACGTCGTTGGCCGCCGCGCCCTCGGGCGCCTCGGTCCCGACGTACGCGACGCCCCGCACGTCCCGGGCCTGTGCGGCCAGTGCCGCCGCCCCGCCCAGCACCAGCTGGGCGCGGAGCTTCTCCAGCTCCTTCTCCGCGTCGCGGAGCTGCGTGACGGTCTGTTCCACCCGGTCGGCGACCTGGTCGCCCGGGACCCGGAACAGCTCGGCCAGCCGGGAGACCAGCAGGTGCTCGCGAGCCAGGAAGCCGAACGCGTCCATGCCCACCAGGGCCTCGATCCGGCGCACACCGGAACCGACCGACGCCTCGGAGAGGATCTTGACCAGGCCGAGCTGGGCCGAGCGGGCCACGTGGGTGCCGCCGCACAGTTCCCGGGCGTAGTCGCCCACCTCGACGACCCGGACCCGCTCGCCGTACTTCTCGCCGAACAGCGCCATCGCGCCGATCCGGCGCGCCTCCTCCTGGGTGGTGATGAAGGCGTGCACCTCCAGGTCGGCCAGGAGCACCTCGTTGACCTGCTGCTCGACGTCGTGCAGCACGCTCGGCGCCACCCCGGTCGGGGTGTTGAAGTCGAACCGCAGCCGGCCCGGCGCGTTCAGCGAACCCGCCTGGGTGGCCGACTCGCCGAGGAAGTTACGCATGGTCTGGTGCACCAGGTGGGTGGCCGTGTGCGAGCGGGAGATCGCCCGCCGGCGGGACACGTCGATCTCGGCGTACCCGGTCTCCCCGGCGCGCACCTCGCCGCGGACCACCTTGGCCCGGTGCACGATCAACCCCGGCACCGGCTGCTGCACGTCGAAGACCTCGAGCTGGCCGCCGCCGACCGTGATGAGACCCTGGTCGGGCTGCTGGCCGCCGCCCTCGGCGTAGAACGGGGTGGTGTCGAGCACCAGCTCGACGGTGTCCCCCTCGACCGCCGCCGCCACCTCGGCACCGCCGGCGAGCACGGCTCGTACCCGGGACTCCCGGTTCAGCTCGGTGTAGCCGGTGAACTCCACCGGGCCACCACCGTCGAGCACCGACCGGTACGCCGACACGTCGGTGTGGCCGGTCTTTCGCGCCTGCGCGTCCGCCTTGGCCCGGTTGCGCTGGTCGGCCATCAGCCGGCGGAAGCCGTCCGCGTCGACCTGCAGGCCCTGCTCGGCCGCGATCTCCAGGGTCAGGTCGATCGGGAAGCCGTACGTGTCGTGCAGCTGGAACGCCTTGTCACCGGAGATCGAGGTCTGCCCGGCGGACTTGGTGTCCGCGATCGCGGTGTCCAGGATCGTGGTGCCGGCGCGCAGCGTGGCGAGGAAGGCGTCCTCCTCCGCGTACGCGTACTGGGAGATCCGGCCGAACTCCGCGGTCAGCTCCGGGTACGACGGGGCCATGCAGTCCCGGGCCACCGGCAGCAGCTCCGGCAGCGCCTGGTCCTGGTAGCCGAGGAGGCGGACGGCGCGGATGGCGCGGCGCATGATCCGCCGCAGCACGTAGCCGCGCCCCTCGTTGGACGGGGTCACCCCGTCGCCGATCAGCATCAGCGCGGTGCGCACGTGGTCGGCGATCACCCGCAGCCGGACGTCGTCCGGGTGCGACTCGCTGGCCGCGTGGCCGGAGCGGGCGCCGTACCGCTTGCCGGTCAGCTCGGCGGCCTTGTCCAGGATCGGCTTGACCTCGTCGATCTCGTAGAGGTTGTCCACGCCCTGGAGAATGGACGACATCCGCTCCAGGCCCATGCCGGTGTCGATGTTCTTCGCCGGCAGGTCGCCCAGGATCGGGAAGTCCTCCTTGCCGACGCCGGGACCCCGCTCGAACTGCATGAAGACGAGGTTCCAGAACTCCAGGTAGCGGTCCTCGTCGACCTCCGGGCCGCCCTCCCGCCCGTAGGCGGGGCCCCGGTCGTAGTAGAGCTCCGAGCAGGGGCCGCACGGGCCGGGGATGCCCATCGACCAGAAGTTGTCCGCCTTGCCGCGCCGCACGATCCGCTCGACCGGCACGCCGGTCCGCCGCCAGATCTCGTACGCCTCGTCGTCGTCCAGGTAGACCGTGGCCCAGATCCGCTCGGGGTCGAGCCCGAAGCCGCCCTGGTCGACCGGCTTGGTGGCCAGGTCCCAGGCGAACGGGATCGCCCCCTCCTTGAAGTAGTCACCGAACGAGAAGTTGCCGTTCATCTGGAAGAACGTGCCGTGCCGGCTGGTCTTGCCGACCTCGTCGATGTCCGGCGTACGGATGCACTTCTGGACGCTGACCGCGCGGGAGTACGGCGGGGTCTGCTGGCCCAGGAAGTAGGGGACGAACTGCACCATGCCGGCGTTGACGAACAGCAGGTTCGGGTCGCTGATGGCGGGCAGCGGAGCGGACGGCACCACGGCATGGCCGTTCGCCTCGAAGTGGGCGAGGTACCGCCGCTTGATCTCCGCCGTCTTCATCGCTGGTGCTCCTCCGGGAAAATCTCTCGGTCGCCGATCCGCGGGTCCTCCCGCAACTCGGCGAACTGGTCGTCGTACACCTCGCCGCGGGCGAAGGCCTCGTGGATCTCCTGCTCGCGCTCGGCCATCCCGATCCGGACGTCCTCGACGAAGCCGCGGACCGACTCGACGAGGCTGCCGGCGGATTCGGACAGGCCGCTGGCGATGCCGGCCGGCGTGTACGCCTGCGCGGTGCGGGTCGCCTTGCGGACCACCAGCACCCCCACGGCCAGCCCGATGCCGAGCCAGAACAACCGCTTCATGTCACAGCCCTCCCGCTCGCCGGGTCACCGGTTGGCGCGCTTCTCAGCGCGGCGCCGCTGCTTGATGATGTCCCGGGCCTCCCGCTCGTTCTCCGCGTGCCGGCGGGCGGCCGCGGCCCGGCGCACGCCGTAGCCGAAGGCGGCCACCTTGACCAGCGGGTTCGCGGCGGCGGCGGAGACCACGGCGGCGAGGTTCGCCACGTTGGCGGTGACGTTCTGCGCGTGGCTGGTCATGGTGTCCACCTTGGCGAGCTGGAGGTTGACCCCGTCGAGGGAGGTCTGCACCTGCTCGAGGGCGGTGTTGACGTTCTTCACCGTGGTGTTGACGTCACCGAGCAGCGGTGCGGAACGGTCGTTGAGGTCGTTGATCATCCGGGTGGCGGCGTCCACGGTGTGCCGCAGCCGCAGGATGGGCAGCGTCAGGATCAACACGAGCATCGCGAATGCGATTGCCGCGACCAGCGCCGCGACCTCCATAGGTTCCACGCCTGTCCTCCTCGACCAGGGTCCCGGGGCCCGACGCCCCGAGACGCGCGACCGTCCTGTCCACTCCGCCTCGGCCCGGCCCGTCATGACCGACCGCACCGCCGGACCCGCCAGCCCCAGACCCTACCGTCCGTGATGGAGAGGTGCTCACGACGGTGAGGGTGTCAACTCGCCGAGTGGATCGTCGGTGAGCGTCGGGAAGGGATCCTCACCGGTGAGTGACGGATCAGTGCTCGGCTGCGGCCCGGTCCGCTCGTCGTCGATCGCGTTGCGGACCTTCACCGACACCAACGACCCGGTGCACGTCTGCGCTGCGGGCGAGGGGGCCGGAGACGGCGCGGGCGCCCCGTCCACCGGCGGCGGCACACAGGCCGGCTCGCGTACCCAGAGGTCGAGGGTGAGCTCGTCCCGGCGCCAGCAGGTGTAGCTGCCCTTGGCCGGCTGGTCCGGGATCTGCTCCGGGCAACGGGCGACCTTCCAGCGCTGCCAGCCGTCCTTGGCGAGGGCCTGCTCGTACGCCTGCGCGGTCTCCTTCGGCCCCTGCTGCGACTCGATGGTCCGTTCCCGCAGCCGGCAGTCCTGCAGGCACCAACGGCTGCCGCTGACGTTGTCGACGGTCTTCACCGCCGCCCACGAGGGCACGTCCAGCCCGTCAAGGGTGTCGAAGACCGGGTCGTGACTGAGCGTGCGCACCCCGAAGTAGAGCGGGACCGCACCGAGCAGCACCAGGCTGACCAGGACGAGGATGCCCAACCGCAGGCGCCGCCGTTCGCGCATCTGCCGGCGCAGTTCGGAGCGGGCGCCGCGCAGGCCACCGGCGGCGGTGGCCGCCTCGACCGGCTCCGCCTCGCCTCGCCGCAGCGCCGGTCCAGCCCCGTCTCCCGGTCCCGGTCGCGCGGGCTCCTGCGTCGGTACGACCGCGGCCGCCCGGGCCACCGCCGGCTCGCCGGTCCGCCCCGGCGGGGGCACGGCCGGACCGGGCCGGTGCGGCTCGGCCGAGGGCGGGGTCGCCCGCCCGGCCGGGCCCCCGTCCGGGTCGGCGGGCCGGGCCACGGACGCGGCTGCCCGGGCCACCGCCGGACCGCCGGCCGGGCCGGTACGCGGACCGGGCTCGCCGCCCGGCTGCGGCGCGCGCCCGTCATCGCCGGGCGTACGCGGCGGGACGGGACCGTCCGGCCCCGGTCGGGCCGCGCCCCGGGCCGGGCCGGCGGTCCGGGCATCACCGGCGGCCGGCCCTGCTCCGGGCCGCCCGGCCTGGGTAGATACCGGGCCGGGCCGCCGCTCCGGATCGCCACCCGAGGGAATCCCACCGGTCCGCGCCGGGTCACCGGCGACGGGAAAACCGCCGGTCCGACCGGGATCGTTGGTCGGCAGGCCGCCGGTGCGGTCGGGGTCCGGGGTGCGGCCGGCGTCCGGGCCGGCGGGTCGGCCGGCCGGCGCGGCGGGACGCGCGGATCCCCGGGCGGCCCCGGACCGGTCCGGCTTGACCGGAGGCACGGCAGCCGCGCCGGCCCGTCCGGTCGCAGCACGGTCGGGGCCGGCGGAGGTGATCCCCCGGCCCGCCGTCGGCTCGCCCATCGGGGCAGCGGGTCGGCCCGCCGCCGGCATGGCGGCGTCGCTGTGCTGGCCGCGGCCAGCCTGCCGGAGCCAGTCGGCGGATCGGTCGGGACGCTGCGGCCGCGGTTCGTCGGTGTCCTCCCGGGCCGCACGGCGTGGACCCGTCCGCGGTCCGTCCACGGCGGACCGGCGTCCGCCCGGCGTCTCGGGAGCGGCCCGGCGACCGGTCGAGGTCGGCTCGTCGTCCGGCACGGCCCGATGCCCCGACGGCGGCACCCCCTCGTCAAAGGGAGCCGCCCGGCGGCCGGCGGCCGACCCCGCGTCCCCGGGAGCAGCGCGGCGCGCGGTCGGCGTCGACGGATCCACGGCAGCCGCGCGGCGACCGGTCGAGGTCACGGCATCGTCGGGCGCGGCCCGCCGTCCGGCCGGCATGGCTGCGTCATCGGACGCGGCGCGGCGACCCGCCGACGGGACGGCGCTCTCGGGCGCGGCGCGGCGACCGGCCGGCATCGCTCCGTCGTCGGGCGCGGCGCGGCGACCGGTCGGGGCGCTCGGGTCCTCCGGCCGCCGCCCGGCGGGGGGCACGTCGGACGGGACGTTCGGTACCGGCGGGGCGTTCCCGCTGCGCGGTACCACCACCGGCTGGTCCGGTTCGGCGCGGCGCCGGCCGCCAGCCCGCCCGTCACCCGGCTCGGTGGGGGCGTCCACCCGCGACGTGCCGGCGGTCGGGTCGAGCGCCGCCGGGCCCCGGCGGCGCCGCGGCTCGGGGGCGCCCGGCAGCGGAGCGCCGGTCACCGGGTCGACGGCGGGGCGGCCGGCACCGGGGGCAGCCGTGGCACGGGCCGAGCCCACACCGGGCCGCCCGGCGTCGGGCTCGGCGCCCTCGGGCAGGGCGCGACGGCCCCCGCCGGACACCGGTCGGACCGCCGGATCAACGCCACCCGCCCGGCCGGGGGACGGGGCACTCGGTCCGCCGGACCCGTCGGACCCGTGCCGGCCACGCGGCGTGGGTGGGACGGTGGCCCGTGCCCCCTCCGCTGCCGGGGGCTGCCAGCCGGGACCCGGGGGCGGGGCGGCAGGGGTCCGATCCGGGCCGGGTCCCTGGCCGGCCCGGTTCGGGACGGACCCGCCCGCCGGCGCCGTGCGCTGGCCGGGCGGGCCGCTCATCCGGCCAGGCGCCGGGGGCACCGGTCCCTGCTGGCCGGTCGGCTCGTCCCCGCCACGGCGCGGCGGCCGGGACGGCTCGGCCGGGTGCCGGGTGGGCTCCGGCGCGCCGGGCCAGGGGCCCTCGACGGGGCGGCGTCCGGCGGCGGGGCCGCCGGGGCGGACCGGGGGCGTGGCGGGTCCGGCGCCGGCCGCGCCATGCCGGGCGGGCGGGCCGTCGGGCCCGGGCCGGCCGGCGCCGGGCGGCGGCACCGCACCGGGACGGGGACCGTGGGTCGGCTCGGGCGACGGCCCGCCGGGCCGGGGGCCGGTGGCCGCTGGCGGCATCCCGCCGCGCGGGGGCGGCGCCGCGCCGGGGCGGGCACCGGGATCGTCCCCGTCCGGGCCGAGGTCGGCCCGCTGCTGCTTCGCCGTACGCAGGTCGTCGATCCAGCCGAACTCCTCGCCAGCGGTCGCCGCGTCCGGCTCGGCGTCGGCCTTGCCGCGCCCCCACCGGCGGCCCTTGGCACGAGGGTCGCGCCGCTCGTCGGGGCCGTCCTCCGGCCGCTCCGGACCACGCGCCATCACTGCTGACCCTCTCCGACGGCGTCACTGCCGCCCTCATTCGCCACGTTGACCTGCTCGGCGCCGGGCGGGCGACCACCGTTGACGGCGGCCTCCACCCGCGCCGCCGGCGCCGGCAGCCCGCGGACGATCCGGCGGAGCAGCGGCAGCCGACCGGCCACCGCGCGCTCCGCACCGTGCCCGCTGGGCCGGTAGTAGTCGGTCCCGACGAGATCGTCCGGAGCGTACTGCTGGGTGACCACCCCGCGGTGGTCGTCGTGCGGATAGCGGTAGCCGGCGCCGTGCCCGAGCCCCCGGGCACCGGAGTAGTGGGCGTCGCGCAGCCCGCGGGGCACCGGTCCACCACGGCCGGCGCGGACGTCGGCGATGGCCGCGCCGATCGCCGTGGTGGCCGAGTTGGACTTCGGTGCGGTGGCCAGATGGATCACCGCCTGAGCCAGGTTGAGCTGCGCCTCGGGCAGCCCGACGTACTCAACGGCGTGCGCCGCGGCGGTGGCGACGGTCAGCGCCGTGGGGTCGGCCATGCCGACGTCCTCGCTGGCGAAGATGACCATCCGCCGGGCGATGAACCGGGCGTCCTCGCCGGCCACCAGCATCCGGGCCAGCCAGTGCAGCGCCGCGTCCACGTCCGAGCCGCGCATGCTCTTGATGAACGCGCTGGTCACGTCGTAGTGGGCGTCGCCGTCGCGGTCGTACCGGACGGCGGCGACGTCGACGGCCTGCTCGGCGGTGGCCAGGTCGATCCGCCCGGCGCCGAGCGCGGTGGCGGTGGCGGCCGCCGCCTCCAGCGCGGTGAGCGCCTTGCGTACGTCGCCGCCGGCGAGGCGGACCAGATGGTCCTCGGCCTCGGTCTCCAGGGTGAGCGCGCCGGCCAGGCCGCGCTCGTCGGCGACCGCGCGGCGCAGCAGGCCACGCACGGCGTCGTCGTCCAACGGCTGCAGGGTCAGCAGGACGCAGCGGGACAGCAGCGGTGAGATGACCGAGAAGTACGGGTTCTCCGTGGTCGCCGCGAGCAGGGTGACCGTCCGGTCCTCCACCGCGGCGAGCAGCGAGTCCTGCTGGGTCTTGCTGAACCGGTGCACCTCGTCGATGAAGAGCACCGTCTGCGGCCCGCCGGAGCGGCGCTGCCGGCGGGCGGCCTCGATCACCGCGCGGACGTCCTTCACGCCGGCCGTCAGCGCGGACATGGCGACGAAGCGCCGGTCGGTGGCCCGGGCCACCAGATGGGCGATCGTGGTCTTGCCGCTACCGGGCGGCCCCCAGAGGATCACCGACATCGGCGCCGCGCCCTCGACCAACTGGCGCAGCGGCGCGCCCGGGGCGAGCAGGTGGTCCTGCCCGACGAGCTCGTCGATGCTGGCCGGCCGCATCCGAACGGGCAGGGGGGAGTCCGCCCCGACGGTGATGAACCCGTCGATGCCGCCGGAGCCCGCGGGGGCGCTGGGCGCTCCGGCGGGTTCGCCGAGGGTGAAGAGGGCGTCGGACTCCATCACGAGAACAGTACCGGGCCGGCCCGACGACGCTGGAATCGCGCCGCTGGCCCGGCCCGGGTTGATCGGTTCCGGTCAGCCGCGACCCGGGCGCCGGCCCCGGTACCAACGGCCGCCGCGCGCGCCGGAGCCCACCCCGGCCAGGTAGAGGGAGAGCAGCAGGAAGCCGATCAGGCTGAGGGTCTGCGCGTTGAACAGGTCGGGCGCGCCGAGGTTGGTGTTCAGGAAGTCGAGCAGCAACGCGAAGCCGAACACGATGGCCGCGATTATGGCGAGCATGGTCGTTCCTCCGGTGGGGGTCCCAGTAGGTCGGTGACGATGTACCCGATCGGTCGGTTCGCCAATCTCCACCCTGGACGGGGCTCCGTTCAGCCGGCCGACCACGGGTCGGTGGCGAGGACGGCGTAGCGCACGGAGTCCCACCAGGCGCCCCGGACGAAGAAGTGGTCGCGACTGATCCCCTCCTGCCGCATCCCGACCTTCTCCAGCACCCGCCAGGAGGCGGCGTGGTCCGGACGGGTGGTGGCCTCCACCCGGTGCAGGCCCACCTGCTCGAACGCGAGGCGCAGCAGCAGGCCGGCGACCTCGGTGCCGAGGCCCCGGCCCCAGTGATCCGGGTGGATCACGTATCCGATCTCCCCGCGCCGGTGCTCGGGGCTGGTGACGGTGAGGGTGCCGAGACCGACCAGCCGGTCGCCCGAGGCGGCGGCCAGCCGGTACGACAGGCGCGGCGAATCCTGCGCGGCCCGGCGCCACGCCGGCATGGCTGCCCGGATCTCGGCCACCGACGGCGGCGACTCGTCCAGCACCCGCTCGACGACCCGCGGGTCGCCGTACAGCGCGTGCATGGCGACCAGATCGTCGTCGTCCCACTCACGCAGCAGGCAACGGCGGCCGGGCAGGCGTACCGGGTGTACGGAGCGGATGCCGGGCATGAGGTCTCCTCTCGTAGGCTGGGCGCATGATCACTGCCGACCAGGTCCTGGTGGGTCGGGATGCCCTGCTCGCCGCCGCCGGTCACCACCCGTACGCCCGGCACGCCCTGTGCCGGGACCATGAGGCGCGCGGTTGGCGGCGGGACGGTGCGGTGGGCTGGCTGCTGCCGCCGGGCCGGGGCCCGGTCGCTGAGGCGCTCGGGGCGTTGGGTCCGGCGCTGGACGCCTGCACCGGCCTGATGGCGGACGGGACGCTGCGGGCCGGGCAGTGGCTGCACCTGCCCCGCACGTCACCGGAGGAGCTGGCCGGCCGGCTGTCCGTGGCCCGCCTCCACGACTGGGACTTCCTCTGGACCGCCACCCCGCCGCCCCGGCAGGCGGAGGAGGAACGGGTCGTTCGCCTCACCGAGGCCGACCACCCGGCCCTGGCCGCGCTGATCGAGGTGTCCTTCCCCACCACCACCACCCGTCCCGGCGACCCGCGGGTCGTCGACTGGTACGGCATCCGTGACGGTGACCGCCTGGTGGCCTGCGGTGCCGACCGCAGCCGGGGCGACATCGGTTTCCTGGCCGGGCTGACCGTGGCTCCCGACCGCCGGGGCCGTGGCCTCGGCGCGGCGCTCACCGCCGGGATGACCCGCGCCCTCTTCGCCCGGTACGACCACGTGGCGCTCGGCGTCTACCCGGACAACGTCGGGGCGATCCGGCTCTACCGTCGCCTCGGCTACACCGGCACCGAGCCCCGAAGCTCCGTCCAGCTCGGCTGAGGCCGGCCGCACGACCTGCCTGCGCGAGCGCCGCCACGCGCCGTCCCGGCCCCCGGGCACCGCCAGGTTGCCGACCCGGGGGCATCCCCACCGACTCGACACCGCCACCTCGCCGACCGGGCGTCCCGGCCCGCCCGACGCCGGCAGTTCGGCGAGGTGGCGGCGGTCGGGTATGCCGGACACCGCCAGGTCAGCGACCTGGCGGTGTCCCGACCGGGCGGCCTCGGGCACGTCAGCCCGCCCGGACCGGGCCAGCCGTCGGGGCGACCGGCGCGCCGCCGACGGGCGCCGCCGGCACCGGGCCGGCGCCCGGAAGGTCCGGGCCGGTGGCGGGATCGCCCGGGCCGGAGGCGGGATCGTCCGCGCCAGAGGCGGTCTTCTCCGCCAGGGTGCGGGCGGAGCGGCTGGCACGCCAGGCCGGCAGGTAGAGCGGGGCGGCCAGCGCCAGCACCACCGCGCCGACCAGCATGGCGAGGCTGACGCTGCTGCGGTCGGCCAGCGCGGTCAGGATGACCGCGCCGAGCGCGAAGCCCGGTTGGCCCATCATCGAGTTCAGCGAGATGACGCTGGTCCGGTACGGCCCGTCGACCTGGCGGTGCAGCAGGCCCATGTGCAGCGGGTTGGACGCCCCGTGCACGGTGTAGCAGGCCAGGTAGGCGACGAGCACCCCGACCGGGCCGGCGAGCAGGCCCATCCCGACCACGGTCGCGCCCTGGAGCACCCGCATGAGGGCGGCAGCGGGGGCGGCGCCCAGCCGGCGCAGCAGGAACGGGGTGAGCGCGGCGCCGGCCGCGTTGGCCAGCCAGGCCGCCGAGCTGGCCGGGCCGAGCAGGACGGCCGCCCGGTCGGCGTTCCCGACCACCTCGGCGAGGCGGACCGGCAGCAGCGACTCGAAGGTGACCATGCCGAAGCTCCAGAACAGCTCGACGGCGACCAGGGCGAGCAGCACCCGGGACCGGCGCAGCAGGCCGATCGCCTGCCCGACCATCCGGGGCGCCTCGACCACCGAGGCGCGGAGCGCGGCAGCGCCCTTGGCCGGCCGGGTCTCCACCAGCAGGACCAGCAGCGCGACCAGCGACACGGCCTGCAGGACGAGGGCCACCAGCACGGGCAGGGTCAGCGCGCTGACCGGTCCGACCGGGCCAAGGGCGATCAGGCCACCACTGAGCAGCGCGCCGGCGCCGATGGCCAGGCCGCTGACGGTGCCGGCGTGGCCGAGGCCGCGCTCGTACTCGGCGTCCGGGTCGGCGGCCAGGGCGGCGTCGACGTACCAGGACTCCAGGGGGCCGCTGTCCAGCGCCCGGTAGACGCCCTGCAACGCGCAGACCAGGAAGAGGAGCCAGAACGAGTCGGCCACCGCGAAGAGGGCCAGCGAGATCAGGCTGATCACCCAGGCGGTGACGAGCACCGGCTTACGGCCGAGCGCGTCGGCGAACCCGCCGGTGGGCAGCTCCAGCGCGAGGACGACCAGGCCCTGCGCGGTGGCCGCCAGGCCGATCTGGGCGAGCGACAGGCCGCGCTCCTGCATCAGCAGGATCATCACGGGGATCAGCAGGCCGCTGGGCAGCCAGCGCAGCCCGTAGAGAGTGAGGTAGCGGAACCGGACCTGGCGTACGGACAGCGTGCTCATCGCTCCTCCTCGGACGGCGGGTCGGCGAGCCGCAGGTCCGCCAGCAGCGGCAGCGCGGCGAGGAAGATCTGCACCTGCTCGGCACCGGGCTCCGTGGGGTCGGCCTCCGCGCGGTAGCGGTCGAGGATCTGCCACACCTCGGCCTGCAGCGCCGCAAGTCGGGTCGACGGGATGGTCATGAAGATGTCACCCATGCCGAACGCGTCCCGCCAGGCCGGGGACCACTCGTGCTGGACGGCGAGCCACTTCTCGGCGTGCTCGACGAAGTGCCGCACCTGGTTCCCCTGGATCCAGTCGATCGCGGCGCGGGCGTCCGGGTCGTCGTCGAAGTCGGTCGGCTCCCAGTTGGTGACGTCGTGCGCGGCCCGCCAGAACCGCTGCCGGCCGGTGCCGAGATCCGGGTCCTCGGCGACCAGCTCAACCTCGGCGAGCTGGCGCAGGTGGTAGCTGGTCGCCCCGGTGTTGGTGCCGAGCAACTCGGCGAGGCGCGTGGCGGTGGCGGGTCCCTTCACCCGCAGCGCCCCGAGCAGTCGGGTGCGCAGCGGGTGCGCCAGGGCGCGTACCTGCCGGTGATCGAGCCGCACCTCGCGCGGTGCCGGCTTCCTGTCGTTCCCCATGGATGCACAATATCTGTGCACACTTTCTATGCACAAGAGTTGTGCATAGAAAGTGTGCATGATCCGGCAGGTGTCCGGGGACAGGCGTCAGGCGAAGAGTTCGGTGACGCCGCGCAGGCGGGTACCGAGCAGGCCGGCGGCGCGGGAGGAGTCGAGGCGTACCTCGGTGGGGTGCTGCCGGCCGGTGGCGACGCTGGTCGTGGTCTTCAGGCCGGCCGGGTCGAGGCCGAGGTGCCGGGCGACCAGGAGGCCCAGCTCGGCGCGGCTGACCGGGTCCGGCCCGGCCACGTTGAGCAGGCCGGCGTACCCGGAGGGCACCAGCTCCAGCACGGCGGCGGCGAGGTCGACCACGTCCACCGGGCAGCGGAGCTCGTCGGTGAAGAGGGCCGCCCGGCCGGCGAGCGCGTCCCGGCAGAGCTGGATCTGCTTGCTCCCCTCCCCCACGATCAGTGAGGTACGCACCAGCACCGCGCCCGGATCGAGCGCCCGCACCGCAGTCTCCGCGGCCGCCTTCGCGGCCCCGTACGCGTTCACCGGGGTGGGCACGTCGTCGTCCCGGTACGGGGCCGGGCGCCCGCCGTGCAGCGCGTCGCTGGACAGGTGCACGAGCCGGGCGCCCACCTCGGCAGCCGCGGCCGCGACGTGGGCCGCCCCGTCGGCGGTGACCGTCCAGTCGTCGTAGCGGTAGGGGGTGGCGACGACGGCGTCGGGACGTACCTCGGTCAGCAGCGCGCGGACGGCGGACCGGTCGGTGACGTCGAGCCGGCGGGCGGCCACGCCCGGCACCGCGACGGCGGCCGAGTGCCAGGTGCCGACCACCCGCTGTCCCGCCGCCACCGCCTGCCGGCACACCTCGGCGCCGAGGAAGCCGCTGGCCCCCACCACGAGCAGCGTCACGCCGTCCACCTCTCCGACTCGTCGATCATGAGGTTAGCGGGGCGACATGCCGAAGCGGTGCCCCGCCAACCTCATGATCAACGGCCAGGAGCACCGGATCAGGTCGGGTCGGCGACCGGTGCCACCGGGCCGGCGGTGCCGGCGTGCGCACCGGTGGCGGCCTTCGGCTTGGCGTCGACGCCCGCCTCGGCGCGCTGCTGCGCGGTGATCGGCGTGGGTGCGCCGGTCAGCGGGTCGAAGCCACCCCGGGTCTTCGGGAAGGCGATGACCTCGCGGATCGAGTCGGCGCCGGCCAGCAGCATGCAGATCCGGTCCCAACCGAAGGCGATGCCGCCGTGCGGCGGCGGGCCGTACTTGAACGCCTCCAGCAGGAAGCCGAACTTGTCCTGCGCCTCCTCTGGGGTGATGCCGAGCAGGTCGAAGACCCGCTGCTGCACGTCGCCCCGGTGGATACGGACGGAGCCGCCGCCGATCTCGTTGCCGTTGCAGACGATGTCGTACGCGTAGGCCAGGGCCCGGTCGGGGGCCTCCTCGAACCGGTCCACCCAGTCGGCGTTCGGCGAGGTGAACGGGTGGTGCACGGCCGTCCAGCCGCCCTCGTCGGTGCGCTCGAACATCGGCGCGTCGACCACCCAGCAGAACGCCCAGGCGGTCTCGTCGATCAGGTTGGCCCGCTTGGCGATCTCGATCCGGGCGGCGCCCAGCAGCTCCTGCGCCTCGCGGGTGTTGGTGCTGGCGGCGAAGAAGACGGCGTCGCCGGGCTTGGCGCCGACCGCGTCGGCCAGCCCGGCCAGGTGCGCCTCGGAGAGGTTCTTGGCCACCGGGCCGCGCGCCTCGCCGGTCTCCGCGTCGAGCACCACGTACGCGAGGCCGCGGGCGCCGCGCGCCTTGGCCCAGTCCTGCCAGCCGTCCAGCTCCTTGCGGCTCTGCGCCGCGCCACCCGGCATCACCACCGCGCCGACGTAGCCGCCCGCGTCGATGGCGCCGGCGAACACCCGGAACTCGGTGCCGCGCAGGTAGTCGGTCAGCTCGGTCAGCTCGACGCCGTAGCGTAGGTCCGGCTTGTCCGAGCCGTAGCGGGACATGGCGTCGTGCCAGGTGATCCGGGGGATGGGCCGGGGGATCTCGTGGCTGGCCAGGTCCGACCAGAGCGCCGAGACGATCGCCTCGCCGAGCTCGATGACGTCGTCCTCGGTGACGAAGGACATCTCGATGTCGAGCTGGGTGAACTCCGGCTGCCGGTCGGCGCGGAAGTCCTCGTCCCGGTAGCAGCGGGCGATCTGGTAGTACCGCTCCATCCCGCCGACCATGAGCAGCTGCTTGAACAGCTGCGGCGACTGCGGCAGCGCGTACCAGCTGCCGGGCTGGAGGCGGACGGGGACCAGGAAGTCGCGGGCGCCCTCGGGGGTGGAGCGGGTCAGGGTGGGGGTCTCGATCTCCAGGAAGTCCCGCTCGTTCAGCACGGTGCGGGCGAGCTGGTTGGCCCGCGAGCGCAGCCGCATCGCCTTGGCCGGGCCGCTGCGGCGCAGGTCCAGGTAGCGGTACTTGAGCCGGATGTCGTCGCCGGCCTCGATCTGGTCGTCCACCGGCAGCGGCAGCGGGGCGGCCTCGGAGAGCACCTCCAGCTCGCTCGCGGTCACCTCGACCTCGCCGGTGGGCAGGTCCGGGTTCTCGTTGCCCGCGGGGCGGCGGGTCACCTCGCCGGTGACCTTCACGCAGAACTCGTTGCGCAGCGCGTGCGCGTCCTCCTCCCGGAAGACCACCTGGACCACGCCGGAGCCGTCGCGCAGGTCGACGAAGATGACACCGCCGTGGTCGCGCCGGCGGGCCACCCACCCGGCGAGCGTCACCGTCGAGCCGGCGTCCGCGGCACGCAGGCTTCCGGCGTTGTGGGTACGGATCACGGCTTGCGTCTCCTCATCTGCGGTACACGTCTGCTCCCCGCATTCTGTCAGGGTGCCCCGGCCCCCACCGCCACCGGGCGCGGTTGCGGACCGGGGCAGGGCCCTTCCTGACGCGGGTGCCCGGCCCCGCACGTCCGACCGCAGACGCGGAGAGCGGGCCGCCGGAGGCCGGCGACCCGCTCTGCGCGGTGTCGGTCAGGGTCAGATGATGCTGACGCCGTAGACGCTCATCGGCTCGGTGACCGGCTGGAAGTAGGTCGTGCCGCCGGTGCGGCAGTTGCCGCTGCCACCGGAGGTGAGGCCGACGGCGCTGCTGCCGCTGAACAGCGAGCCGCCGCTGTCGCCGGGCTCGGCGCAGACGTTGGTGCGGATCAGGCCGGAGACGCTGCCCTCGGCGTAGTTGACCGTGGCGTTCGTCGCCTGGACGCTGCCGCCCCACAGGCCGGTGGTGCTGCCGGAGCGGGTCACGCTCATGCCGACGTACGCGTTGGCGGCGCCGGTGACGTCCCGGTAGGTGCCGTTCCACAGGTAGACGTTGCCGGCCGCGTTGGCGGAGTTGCTGTGCCGGACGATGCCGTAGTCGTTGCCCGGGAAGCTGGTGCCCGCGCGGGTGCCGAGGACGCTGGTCTGGCCGGAGTTCGAGTACCAGGTCGAGGCGATGTTGGTGCAGTGGCCGGCGGTCAGGAAGTAGGTGGTGCCGGAGCTGCTGCGGACGTTGAAGCCGAGCGAGCAGCGGCCGCCGCCGGCGGCGTAGATCGCCTGGCCGCCGGAGATCCGGGTGCTCAGCACGCCGGGCTCGGCCTCGATCCGGACCGTCCCGCCGGTGCGCGCGGCGGCGGCCTTGACCCGCTCCAGCTTCGCGCCGGTGACGGTGCTGTCCACCGAGACCACGACCTGGTTGGTGGCCGGGTCGACCCACCAGGCGGTGCCCGGGATCTTGGCGGACCGCTCCAGCTCGGCGGTGGCGGCCTTGAGCTTGTCGGCGCCCCGGGTGACGAGCTTCGGGGTGGCGCCGGCGGCGCGGACCTGGCGCGCGGCCGCGGCGTCGGTCACCGCGATGACCATCTTGCCGCTGCCGTCGGCGTACGCGCCGGCGGCGCGGTCACCGAGCTTCTCGGCCAGGGTGGCGGCGGCGTCGGGGGACGCGGGCGATGCGGGGGCCGCCTGGGCGGGTGCGCCGAGCAGCGAGCCCGTGACCAGGGTGCCGGCCACGGCGACGGCAGCGGCGCGAAGGAGCGAGGACCTCGTGGGTCGCATGTAACAACCTCCAAGGAGGGGGTGACGGACGCCGTCATACGGACGCGCCCGAGGACAACCCGGCCGACCTGGGGGAACCGGCCGAGTGACCAAAGTATTCACATATTTAAGATCCTGCGCAAGGCGGCACTTTGCCCGAATTGGCCTCGCCCGAAAAGCAATCAGTACGCAACATTGTGGACACAGAGCGTCATCTATACCATCAGGCCACCGCAGCACGCCGGCACCCGTGATCCGGAGGCCACCATGACCCTCGTCCGACGCGCGCTGGCCACCCTCGCCAGCGCCACCGCCCTCGTCCTGCTCGCCGCCACCCCCGCGGTCGCCGCCGGCCCACCGCCCAACTCGATGGCCAGCCTGGGCGACTCGATCACCCGTGGCTTCAACGCCTGCGGCTGGTACGTCGACTGCACCGCACGGTCGTTCAGCACCGGCACCGACACCGGGGTGAACAGCCACTACCTGCGGATCCGCGCGGTCAACCCGGGCATCCAGGGCCGCAACTACAACGACGCGAAGACGGGCGCCAAGTCCGCCGACATGGACGGCCAGGCGGGCACCGCGGTCAGCCAGGGCGTCGAGTACGTGACCATGCTCATCGGCGCCAACGACGCCTGCACCAGCTCGGAGTCCACCATGACTCCGGTGGCCACCTTCCGGGCCAACATCGACAGCGCCCTCACCCGGATCAAGGCCGGCCTGCCGAACGCCCGGGTCGCCGTGCTCAGCATCCCGGACATCCACCGGCTCTGGTACGTCGGCAAGGACAGCTCCAGCGCCCGTAGCGCCTGGTCGGCCTTCGGCATCTGCCAGTCCATGCTGGCCAACCCGACCTCGACCGCGCAGGCCGACGTGGACCGGCGGGCCCGGGTCCGGCAGCGGGTGATCGACTACAACACCCAGCTCGCCCAGGCCTGCGCCGCGTACGGGGCGAACTGCGACTTCGACGACAACGCGGTGTTCAACTACCCGTTCGTGTTGAGCCAGGTCTCCGGCTGGGACTACTTCCACCCGAACACGAGCGGCCAGGCGGTGCTCGCCAGCGTCTCGTACGCCAACGGCTTCGGCTGGTAGTCCCTCCCCCGGCCCGGCGCGCGGCCCCGTCCGGTGGTCCGCGCGCCGGGTCAGGCCTCAACTCCGGCGGCACGCCCCCGGCCCGGGGCGGGGTAGCACGTCACGCGGTTCGGTCACCTCGTGCCCCTCGGCGCAACGCAGCGCGACCCGGACCTCGGCCCCGCAGTCCCGGTGGGTGACGGTCAGCGGCGAACCGTCCGGATCGGCCAGGTAGCGGTCGCCCCAACCGAGCACCGCCACCAGCACCGGCCACAGGTCGAGCCCCTTGTCGGTAAGCCGGTACTCGTGCCGCATCCGGCTGCCCGGCTCCCGGTACGGCACCCGGCGCAGCACACCCTGCTCGACCAGCATGGCGAGCCGGTTGGTGAGCACCTGCCGGGGAATGCCGGTGCGGACCCGCATGTCGTCGAAGCGGCGTACGCCGTTGAAGACCTCGCGGAGCACGACCAGCGTCCACCGCTCGCCGAGGATGGCCATCGCGCGGGCGATGGTGCAGTTCTCCACCGACCAGTCCAGTGCCGTGGGTCTCATGCCGACCAGGCTAGGTCTGATTGACAGACTCAGCAACGCGCTGCGAGGCTGGGTCCATGACACAGACGCAGGACCGCAGCCGCACCTTCTCCTGGTCCGACCCGCTGGCCGGAGCTGCGCACGTCGGTCGGCGCAGCGGCCTGGAACTGCTGCGCGCGATGATCGCCGGGGAGCTGGCCGCGCCGCCGATCATGCACCTGATCGACATGGCCCGGATGGCGGCGGACGAGGGCCTGGTCACCGTCGAGCTGGTGCCGCAGGAGTTCCACTACAACCCGCTCGGCACGGTGCACGGTGGAGTCATCTCCACCCTCCTCGACACCGCCGCCGGGTGCGCCGTGCACAGCACGCTGCCGGCCGGCGTCGGCTACACCTCGCTCGACCTGAACGTGAAGTTCCTCCGGCCGGTCACGGTCGACAGCGGCCGGCTGCGCTGCGCGGGCACCGTGCTCCAGCGCGGCCGGCGTACCGCCCTGGCCGAGGCGCGCCTGACCGACACGAAGGACCGCCTCATCGCCCACGCCACGTCGTCCTGCCTGCTCTTCCCGCTCGACGCCCCCGCCTGACCCGGCGGACACACCGATGCGCGCCGCCTCGCCCCGCCGCCATGGCCACTCTTTCCCGGAAAGGGTGGCCATGGCCCTCGGCATGAGCCCTCTTCCCCGGAAACTGCGCCCTCGTCGAGGCGAGGCGAGGCGGGTGCGGCAGGGCGAGGCGAGGCGGGCGGGGAAGGGGCAGCGGGCGGGAGTGGGGTCAGCGGGCGAGGGTGAGACGGGCGGCGCGGGCGGCGCGCTTCTCCTCGAAGCGGGCCGCCTGGACCTCCAGGGTGTCGAGGTGGGCGGCGATCTGGTCGCGGGCGGCCTCGCCGTCGGCGTCCAGCCCGGTCGCCTCGAAGAGGTTCCACTGCCGCAGCACCGGAACGACCACCTCGTCCCGGTGCTGGCGCAGGTCGTAGATGCCGGCCAGGGCGATGGCCACTGACTTGCGGGCGAAGCCCTCGATGCCGACGCCCGGCATCTGGAAGTCGGCCAGCACGTCGGCGACCGCCCGCATGGCCTGGCTCGGCGCCAACTCGAAGGCCGCCCCGAGCAGGTTGCGGTAGAAGACCATGTGCAGGTTCTCGTCGGCCGCCACCCGGGCCAGCAGCGCCTCGCAGGTCGGGTCCCCGGTGGCCCGACCGGTGTTGCGGTGCGAGATGCGGGTGGCCAACTCCTGGAACGAGACGTACGCCAGCGAGTGCAGCACCTCGTCGCCGTGCGTGTTGTGGTAGCCCGCCGACATGTGCACCATCCGGGCCCGCTCCAGCGCCACCGGGTCGACCGCCCGGGTCACGGTGAGGTAGTCCCGGATGGCGGTGCCGTGCCGCCCCTCCTCGGCGGTCCACCGGTGCACCCAGGTGCCCCACGCCCCGTCCCGACCGAAGAGGGTGGCGATCTCGTGGTGGTAGGAGGGCAGGTTGTCCTCGGTGAGCAGGTTGACGATCAGCGCGGTCCGCGCCACCTCAGGCAGCGTGGAGTCCGTCTCCGCCCACGGTTCCCCGCCGAGCGGGCCGTCGAAGGTACGCCCCTCGCTCCACGGCACGTACTCGTGCGGGAACCACTCCTTCGCCAGCGACAGGTGGCGGTCGAGGTTCTTCTCGACCACGGGTTCGAGTTCGTGGAGGAGGGCGGTCTGGCTGAGCACGGTCACGACGTTCTCCCTACGGTGGCGTAACTTACGCCACCGTAGGTCCAAACGTCGTCAGGCGCCAGTCGAGGCGGGTCCCACCAGCGGCTTCAGGTCCGCCCGCGGCGGCATCCACTCGCCCGCCGCCGCGGCCACCTGCTCGCCCGAGCGAATGTCCTTCACCTCGTCGCCCTCGGCGCCGGGGAACCAGACGTACGGAATGCCGCGCCGCTCGGCGTACCGGATCTGCTTGCCGAACTTGGCGGCGCTGGGCGACACCTCGGTGGGGACGCCTCGGGAGCGCAGCGCCTCGGCGACCTGGTTGCTCGCTGGCCGCTCCTCCTCGGTGGTGACCGCGACCAGCACGCAGGTCGGCACGCTGCGGGAGACCGGCAGCGCCTCGGCGCCGAAGAGCAGGCCGAGCAGCCGGGTCACCCCGATGGAGATGCCCACCCCCGGGAAGCGGACATTGCCGGAGCTGGCCAGGTTGTCGTACCGGCCGCCGGAGCAGACCGAGCCGAACCGCTCGTAGCCGATCATCTGCGTCTCGTAGACCGTGCCGGTGTAGTAGTCCAGGCCGCGGGCGATGCGCAGGTCGGCGACGCAGAGGTCGGGCGAGTGCGCGGCGGCGGTCTCCACCACCGCGACCAGTTCCGCGATGCCCTCGTCCAGCAGCGGGTCGCTCACCCCGAGGGCGCGCACCGCGTCGGCGAAGGAGGCGTCCGGCGCGGAGATCTCGGCCAGGGCCAGGCACGCCTTGGCCTGCGCCTCGCTCGCCCCGGCGGTCTGCGCCAGCAGCTCGGCCACCCGGGTCGGGCCGATCTTGTCGAGCTTGTCGACCGCGCGCAGCGCCGCCTCCGGGTCGGTCAGCCCGATGCCCCGGTAGAAGCCCTCGCAGATCTTGCGGTTGTTGACCTGGATCCGCACCGGCGGGATCGGCAGCGAGCGCAGCGCGTCACCGATCACCAGCGGCATCTCGGCCTCGTAGTGGGCCGGCAGGGTGTCCCGGTCGACGATGTCGATGTCGGCCTGGAGGAACTCGCGGTAGCGCCCCTCCTGCGGCCGCTCCCCCCGCCACACCTTCTGGATCTGGTAGCGGCGGAACGGGAACTGCAGCTTGCCGGCGTTCTCCAGCACGTAGCGGGCGAACGGCACGGTCAGGTCGAAGTGCAGGCCGAGCGCGTCGTCGCCGGTCGCCCCCTCCGGGTCGGCCTGGAGCCGGCGCAGCACGTAGACCTCCTTGGAGGTCTCCCCCTTGCGCAGGAGCTGGTCCAGCGGCTCGACCGAGCGGGTCTCCAGCGGGGCGAAGCCGTACAGCTCGAAGGTGGCCCGGATCCGGTCGAGGACGAACTGCTCGATCATCCGCTGGGCGGGCGTCCACTCCGGGAAGCCGGAGATGGGCGTGGGCTTGCTCATGGCGTACTCCTTGAATCCGCGCCGACGGCGCGGTGCGGGCGTGGGCCGCGGCGGATCTACAGGCCGCGGGTGGGCGCGGCCGGGCGCGCGCCGCCGGTCCCCGCCACCTCGATGAGGTACGGGTTGGTCGCGCGCTCGCGGCCGATGGTGGTCGCGGGGCCGTGGCCGGGCAGGACGACCGTGTCGTCGGCCAGCGGGAGGACCTTCTCCCGGAGGCTGGCCAGCATGCGGGGCATGCTGCCGCCCGGCAGGTCGGTGCGGCCGATCGAGCCGGCGAAGAGCACGTCACCGGAGAGGCAGATCTGCTCGGCCTCCCAGGGCGAGCCGGCGCCGGGCAGCCGGAACAGCACCGACCCGCCGGTATGGCCGGGCGCGTGGTCGACGGTGATCTCCAGGCCGGCGAGGCTGAGCGTGGCGCCGTCGGTCAGCTCGGCCACGTCCTCCGGCTCGGCGTACGGCAGCCGGCCGCCGAAGAGCTGGGTGAGGTCCATGGAGAGCGCCTTGGCCGGGTCGGCGAGCAACTCCCGGTCGTCCGGGTGGACGTAGGCGGGGATGCCCCGCGCGCCGCAGACCGGCGCCACGGAGAAGGTGTGGTCGAGGTGGCCGTGGGTGAGCAGCACGGCGGCCGGGTGCAGGCGGTGCTCGGCGAGCACGGCGTCGAGCCGGTCGAGCACCCCGATGCCGGGGTCGACCACCACGCACTGCTCCCCCGGCGCGGTCGCCACCACGTAGCAGTTGGTGCCGAAGGCGTCCGCGGGAAAGCCGGCCACGAGCACGTCCGCTCCCCTTCCGTTCGAGTCGTCGTCCCCGTCAGCAGCCTAGTCGCCCCGGCCACCTGGTTCCGTCGACCCACTCGTCCCACCGACCCCGCCGGCCCCACCGACAAACGTCCGATAGACCCCTGCCCCGACCTCGTACACCACTTTCCCAGCCGGTACCCGTACACTCTGGCGGGCGTGTGGCGTGGCGCACCTTCCGCCGGACGGCCGGACGGCGCCCCCGCGGGCGAGGACCAGGGTAGAGGAAGGGGAGCACGGGTGGCTTCCAGCAGGGACCGGCAGCGCAAACTGGCGCGGGCCAAGCTCGACCGGCAGCTCGCCCGGCGGGCCGCCGCCGCGAAGCGCCGCCGGCAGATCCAGGCCGGCGTCGGCACCGCGATCGTGCTCGCGCTGATCGTGGTCGGTTCGGCCTGGGCGCTCGGCGCGTTCGACTCGAAGCCGGAGCCGAAGGCCGCCGAGGACGTCTGCGTCTGGACCCCGCAGGACGCCGGTGCCAACACCAACCTGAAGGACGTCGGCACGCCGGCCACCACCGGGCTGCCGACCGCCGGCACGCGGAGCATGACGGTCACCACCAACCAGGGTGCCCCGATCACCGCCGAGCTCGACCTCACCGCGGCGCCGTGCGCGGCGGCGAGCATCTCGTTCCTGGCCGGCAAGGCGTTCTACGACAACACCAAGTGCCACGAGATCACCGCCGAGGGCGCGCTGCGCTGCGGCGACCCGAGCGGCACCGGCATCGGCGGCCCGGCGTACTCGTTCTACGACGAGAACGTCCCGGCCGCCCCGGAGCCGAGCCCGTCCGCCTCGCCGGCCCCGAACGAGCCGCCGGCATACCCGAAGGGCACGGTCGCCATGATCGCCAGCCCGCCGGGCGCCAACGGCAGCCAGTTCCTGATCTTCTTCAAGGACTTCAACCCGGACAAGCCGGCCTACCCGGTCATCGGCAAGGTCACCGGTGGGCTCGACGTGGTGGAGAAGATCGGTGCCCTGCAGACCGTGGACAATGGGAGTGGGGCCAAGGTCAAGCCCAAGACGGACGTGGTGATCCAGAGCCTCGCCGTCGGCGAGCCGAACGCCGCGCCGGTGGCGAGCCCCAGCGCCGGCTGACCCGGCGCCCCACCCGAACAGCAGCGGCAGCGCCGCACGAAGAGCACCGAAGGAGTGACCGTGACGTCCACGAGGGAGCGGCAGCGCGCGGCGGCGCGGGCCCGACTCGAGCGGGAGATGGCCGAACGCGCCGGCAGGGCCCGCAAGCGCCGGCAGACGCAGGCCATCGTCGGCGCCGCGGCCGTGCTGGTGCTCGTGGTCGCCGGCACCGTCTGGCTGGCCACCTCGCTCGGCGGCGACAAGAAGCAGAACACGGCCGCCAACACCGAGGGCTACGCCCAGTGCGCCTACACCGAGGTGCCCAAGGATGCCCGGTCCAAGCAGATCAAGGATGTCGGGCTGCCCGCGAACCAGCAGGACAACAAGGGCACCCAGACGATGACGATCGACACCAACCAGGGTGCGATCACCGCCAAGATCGACCGGAGCAAGGTGCCCTGCACCGCCGGCAGCTTCACCCACCTGGCCAGCAAGGGCTTCTTCGACAACACCAAGTGCCACCGGCTGGTGACCCAGGGCATCCAGGTGCTGCAGTGCGGCGATCCGAGCGCGACCGGCAACGGCTGGCGGGAGACCGACGGCACCGGCGGCCCGAGCTACAACCTGGCCGAGGAGAACCTGCCCACCGACAAGCGGCCGCCGTACCCGGAGGGCGTCATCGCGATGGCCAACTCGGGCCAGCCCGGCAGCACCGGCAGCCAGTTCTTCATCGTCTACGGCGACTCCCAGCTCGACCCGAACTACACGGTGCTGGGCACCATCACCGGCGGCATGGACGTGGTCAAGCAGGTCGCGGCGGCCGGCGACGACGGCGCCTTCGCCCAGCAGGCCGGTGGCGGCCACCCCAAGAAGGAGGTCGTCATCAACAAGCTGGCGATGAGCGACATCCAGGGCGGCTGACCCCGTACGACGCACACGAAAGCGCCCGCCGGCTGACGCCGGCGGGCGCTTTCGTGTGTCGGTGTCTCAGGCCCCCGACGTCACCCGGTAGGCGTCGAAGACCCCGTCGACCTTGCGGACCGCGGCCAACAGGTGCCCCAGGTGCTTCGGGTCGGCCATCTCGAAGCTGAACCGGCTCACCGCCACCCGGTCCCGGGTGGTGGTGACGGTGGCGGAGAGGATGTTGACCCGCTCGTCGGAGAGCACCCGGGTGACGTCGGCAAGCAGCTTGTGCCGGTCCAGCGCCTCCACCTGGATGGCGACCAGGAACGTCGAGGCGGAGGTGAGCTTCCAGTTCACCTCGACCACCCGCTCGCTCTGGGCCTTGAGGTCCTCGGCGTTGGCGCAGTCGTCGCGGTGCACGCTCACCCCGCCGGAGCGGGTGACGAAGCCGAACACGGCGTCCGGCGGCACCGGCGTGCAGCAACGGGCCAGCTTGATCCATACGTCGCTGACGCCCCGGACCACCACGCCCGGGTCGTGGCTGCTGGATCGGCTGCGCGGCGGCCGGGTGGCGACCGCCGTCTCGGCGATGTCCTCGGCCGCGCCCTCCTCGCCGCCGTACGTGGCCATCAGCTTCTGCACCACCGACTGGGCGGAAACCTGGCTGTCGCCGACCGCGGCATAGAGCGAGGCGACGTCGGCCAGGTGCAGGTCCCGGGCGATCGCCATCAGGTTGTCGGAGGTGAGCATCCGCTGCAACGGCATGCCCTGCTTGCGCATCGCCTTGACGATCGAGTCCTTGCCGGCCTCGATCGCCTCCTCGCGCCGCTCCTTGTTGAAGTACTGGCGGATCTTGGTGCGGGCGCGCGGGCTCTTGACGAAGCCGAGCCAGTCCTGGGTCGGGCCGGCCGTGTCGGACTTCGAGGTGAAGATCTCGATCACGTCGCCGTTGGACAGCGTCGACTCCAGCGGCACCAGCTTGCCGTTGACCCGGGCGCCGATGCACTTGTGCCCGACCTCGGTGTGCACCGCGTACGCGAAGTCCACCGGCGTCGACCCGGTCGGCAGCGGGATGACGTCACCCTTCGGGGTGAAGACGTACACCTCCTGGCTGGACAGGTCGAACCGGAGCGCGTCGAGGAACTCGCTCGGGTCGGCCGCCTCCCGCTGCCAGTCGAGCAGCTGGCGCAGCCAGGTCATCTCGTCGATGTGCGCCGGCGGGCCGACGATCTGGGTGCCCTTGTGCTCCTTGTACTTCCAGTGCGCGGCGATGCCGAACTCGGCGGTGCGGTGCATCGCGTACGTGCGGATCTGCATCTCCACCGGCTTGCCGGTGGGCCCGATGACCGTCGTGTGCAACGACTGGTACATGTTGAACTTGGGCATGGCGATGTAGTCCTTGAACCGGCCCGGCACCGGCTGCCAGTTGGCGTGGATGACCCCCAGCGCCGCGTAGCAGTCCCGCACCGTGTCGACCAGGATCCGCACGCCGACCAGGTCGTAGATGTCGTTGAAGTCGCGACCCCGCACGATCATCTTCTGGTAGATCGAGTAGAGGTGCTTCGGCCGCCCGGTGACCTCCGCCTTGATCTTGGCGGCCTTCAGGTCGGTGCCGACCTTCTGGGTCACCTGGCGCAGCAGCGCCTCCCGCTGCGGCTGGTGCTCCCCGATCAGACGGTTGATCTCCTCGTACCGCTTCGGGAACAGCGTGCCGAAGGCGAGGTCCTCCAGCTCCCACTTGATGGTGTTCATACCGAGGCGGTGCGCCAGGGGGGCCAGGATCTCCAGCGTCTCCTTCGCCTTCTGCTCCTGCTTGGGCCGGGGCAGGAAGGTGAGGGTACGCATGTTGTGCAGCCGGTCGGCCAGCTTGATCACCAGGACCCGGGGGTCCTTGGCCATGGCGACGACCATCTTGCGGATCGTCTCCGCCTTGGCCGCGTCGCCGAGCTTGACCTTGTCGAGCTTGGTCACGCCGTCGACCAGCAGGGTGACCTCGGGACCGAAGTCGGCCCGCATCTGGTCGAGGGTGTATTCCGTGTCCTCGATCGTGTCGTGCAGCAGTGCCGCCACCAGGGTGGTGGTGTCCATCCCGAGGTTGGCCAGGATGGTCGCCACCGCCAGGGGATGGGTGATGTACGGGTCGCCGGACTTGCGGTACTGACCCGAGTGCCAGCGCGCGGCGGTGTCGAACGCCCGTTGGAGCAGCCGAGCGTCGGCCTTCGGGTGATTCTCCCGGTGCGTGGCGATCAGCGGCTCGAGCACCTCGCTGACCTGCGAGGTCTGCCATGGCGCGTTGAACCGGGCCAGCCGGGCGCGCACCCGGCGGCCGGTCGGGGCGTTGGAGAGCGCGAAGCCACCGCCGGGGGACGGTTCACCCGCGTCGGTCCGCAACGGCACCACGACCGCCCCGGACGACGCACCGCCGTCCGTCCTGGCGTCGGGCCCGCCGCTGGAGCCGGTCACCCGGGCCGGCGGGTTGCCGCTCCGCTCGGTCACCGAGCCGTCCGCGTCGCCTGTCGGGTGCACCGTGCCCTCCACCGGAGGGACGACATCGTGGGACACCGGCCTCCTCACCGCTCGCCGGGATGCGCCGACCGTCCGGCCGACGTCCTGTACAACCGGCCCGGGGGCCGGCGTTGTTCCGCGCCGGCCTGCCACCCCGCCCGGTCGGCAAAGGGCAATGCTACCCGTACGCAGGGTCCCCCGCCCCTCCGCCGGACGGACCGCGCCGGGGTGGCCCGGCCGGTCCAGGGGGTCAAACGGTCAGCAGGGCATGGACCGGACGCGGGGCGAGCCGCTCCCGGCCCTTGAGAAAACCCAGCTCCAGCAGCACGGTGAAGCCGGCGACCGTGCCGCCGGCCCGCTCGACCAGGTCGAGGGTGGCCTCGGCGGTCCCGCCGGTGGCGAGCACGTCGTCCACCACCAGGACCCGGTGGCCGGCGGTGAAGGCGTCCTGGTGCACCTCCAGGGTCGCCTCGCCGTACTCCAGCGCGTACGAGGCGGCGTGCGTCGCGCGGGGCAGCTTGCCGGCCTTGCGCACCGGCACCACGCCCACCCCGGACGCGTACGCGATGGCCGCGGCGAGCACGAACCCACGCGCCTCGATGCCGGCCACGGAGTCAAACGAGTCCCGCCCGTGGTACGCGATGATCCCGTCGATCACCTCGCGGAAGACGGCACCGTCGGCGAACAGCGGCATCAGGTCCTTGAACATGACCCCGGGCTGGGGGAAGTCCGGCACGTCCAGCACCCGGCTGGCGACCAGCTG